>JBJEIV010000058.1:0-4000 GCA_051877395.1 Candidatus Ornithomonoglobus sp. | reverse complement strand
GTGAAACAGAGCCTATCATCCAGCAGTCACGGTCACAGCACCGTACCTTCTTACGAACCTCTTCCGCCTGAGGGCTGTTCCAAAGCTCGTCCCAATCCTGTGTATTAAGATTTCCCATGACCTCTTTATCCTTTGTTCCGTTGCACGGCATAACATCACCGTACGGATCGATAAAGAAAGTGTCAAAGGACATATCACAAGGAAGCAGACGCTTTTGTCCGTATATGTAATTTATAAGTCCATGATTGAAATACGCTCTGAACCACTTTTTAGGGCTGTTTGACTTCAGAAGCTCATTTATCAGATCCTCGAAATTCTTTGCAACCATCGGTCTGTCATGGATGATATTTTTTGCTTCAACAAAATAGAAGCTGTTATGCAGCGACGCTGTCGCAAATTCCATATTCATTTCATCGGACAGCTTGTATAACGGCACAAGATCGGGCGCGTTTTTATCCTGAACCGTCATGCCGAAGCCGACATCCTTCATGCCCATATCCACAAGCTTTTTAAGTGTTGTATATCCCTTGTTAAAGCCGTCCTGCAAGCCGCGTATTTCGTTATTTGTCTGCTCGAGTCCCTCAATTGAGATTCTGATGCCGATATTCGGAAATTCTTTACATAAATCAACAATTCTGTCCGTAAAGAAACCGTTTGTTGATATTACAATTCTGTCACTCTTTTTATAAAGCTCTCGAACTATATCCTTTAAATCGGTTCTTATAAACGGCTCTCCTCCTGTGATGTTTGTAAAATACATCTTTGGAAGCTTCTTAATTGTCTCGATTGAGATTTCCTCCTCCGGCTTTGAAGGACATTTGTATCTGTTACACATTGAACATCTTGCGTTACATCGATATGTAACAATTACCGTTCCGTTTAACTTCTTTTCTGCCATTATTTTATTCCCCCCGGTATATCTTCATTAATTTTTTGTAATAATCATCTATATTGTCAAACTTAATGTTCCTGCAGTTTGCGCTGTATTCATTAAGCTTATTTTTATCATTCCACAGCTTTTCTATCTTTTCTTTAAGTGCTTCCGCGTTGCCGCTTTCAAACAGCTCACCTGTTTTTCCCTCTTCAATAAGCTCCGGTATTCCGCCTATATCCGCGCCTAAAACCGGTGTGCCGTACATCTGGCTTTCCATAACCGAAAATGGGCAGTTCTCATACCACTCTGACGGATATATGCTGAACCTTGACTCCCGAATGAGCTTTTCAAGAGCTTCTCCCGTCTGAAAGCCCACATTCTTTATGTTCGGAACATCATTTATTGTGTCCTCAAGCGGTCCTGTTCCGGCAAATATAAACTGTATATCCGGCAGCTTCCTGCACACCTCAATCAGCGTTCCTATTCCCTTTTCTATTGAGAAACGTCCGAAATACAGAACATAATCCTTCTTCTCTGTTTCCTTCTGCCCAACTCCGTCAATAAAATTGTGCATTGCAATAGTTTTTTTCGCAAAAATCGGGTTAGTGTCAAGCTTTGTTTTCATAAACTCCGAGCAGCAAATCATCTTGTCGATATGCTTATACACTCCATTGAGATTCCAGAAGTATGCCTCCATTGCGCCGATTGCTGACTTTGCAGCTGAACCGTGGATACATTTACCCTTGACGCAATTCATAAATTTGCCGCCAAGACATTTCTCGCATATCTCATTTGTATCGGGATTGTTAAGCATATGGTTTGGACAAACAAGCTGGTAATCATGCGCCGTAAAAACAATTTTACAGTCATGTTTGCATTGCTTTCTCCACTTTACAATTTCAAGTATCATGGAAGGGGTGAGCTGATAATTGAAATTATTGAGATGCACAACATCCGGCTTGAAATCATCAAGCACCAATCTTATCTTTTTTCTCGCCTCAGCCGAGTAAATCGTCTTTAACGGATATGTGAGCTTTGACAGCTTTGAGCCCTCATGAAAATCCATATCGCTTGTATATGAATTAACACGATTGCCGACACAACGCCCCTCATGCTCCATTCCGAAATATTCAACCTCATGCCCCTGCGACTTCAGATAGTCACCGAGCTTAAATATGTATGTTTCCGAACCGCCGTTGGGGTAAAGAAACTTATTAACCATCAATATTTTCATTTTTCATATAACTCCAAAGTCCTGTCTGTAACATCATCCCAGTTGAAGCTGCCGCAGATATATTCACTTGCATTTTTCTTATACTCTTGTACTGATTGCTCATTGTCACAAAGCATTTGCAGCTTAGCCGATAAGTCATCAATATTACTTTTTTTGAACGTGACAGCCTTATCTCCTACAACCTCTGTACACTCAGGAATATCCGACACAAGGCAGCAATTGCCGTAGCTCATTGCCTCCAAAAGGCTTATGGGCATACCCTCTAAATCGCTTGGGAGTATATAAATATATGCGCTGCTGTACAGCTCCTCTAATGCCTGTCCTTGTACAAAACCGGTAAACATTATACGGCTGTCATCCTTTGCAAGCTCCTGTACTTCATTCATAAAGCTGCTTGTGTCGCTCGCTCCTCCGGCTATTACAAGCTTCTTATCGGTTTTTACTTTTTTAAACGCTTCTATTAAGTATAAAATTCCTTTTTCGGGAACAATTCTTCCTAAAAACAATATGTAGCCATCTTTTTGAAGCCTCCATTTTTCGGTTATCAATTCCGGCGGTTTAATTTCCGGCTTGTCCACTCCGTTTGGAATGAATACCGTTTCCCTGTTGTATGTATCCTTAAAATACTGCTGAACATTCTTTGAAAGAACAATTATTTCATCGGCATACCTTACTGCCATTTTTTCTCCGAATTGCAGATACCTTGTCGCAAAACCGCCCCATTTTGCTCTCTGCCAGTCCAGTCCATGTATTGTCGCAATAACTCTTTTTCCGAAAAGCTTAGGAAGCCATGTCATTGCGCATGGACCTTCAGCATGAAAATGAACCACATCATATCTGCCAAAGACCGTACATAAAGCGGCGGATAATGACGAAGTCATTGCGGCAAGTCCCTTTTTATCTATAGTTAAAGCTTTTTTGAGCCTAACTCCCTTGTATTCCTTTAATTTAACGGTTCCGTATTCCTTACCGGAAACATGACCGCCCATTCTGTTATATGCGGTCACACTATGCCCCCGCTGCGCCAGCCTTGTTGACAGCTCATCAACAACAATTTCAACTCCGCCCTCTCGTGACGGGATACGCTTGTGACCAAGCATTGCTATTCTCATATATTAATACCTCTGTAATCAATTTACTGCATTCCATAAATTCTTTAACTTGCCTGACTCCTCTGCATCAATAGTGAAAGTCGCATTAAGTCTGTCACCTATACTCTTATTTCCATCACATAGAATTCTAAACAACCTGAATATCCATATAAAAGGTAACAATACACAGCATTTTTTTAATATAGGATAGTTTTTCTTTAATTTTGAATATGGCACAAATACATTGCTCATAAACCGCTTATACCTATACTTTGCAAGCTCTCCGGCATCATCTGCAGCAATACTCGCCCGTATTTTTTTATAATTTTCTTTTGTTCCAAAGCAACCGCTCTCTAACACAAATTTCTCAAGCGCAAGCACATCATCACTTACTTCGTACCTGTCACTGAACCAGTATTCCGCAAGTTCTCTTGCCATTGCTTCAAAGTCTGTTATATTGGCAATGTTAAGTATCTTCGTAAGTTCTTTTCTGTCAAAACTGCTACCATATACCTTATTAAGAACCCATATGTCACAAATGAATTTTATTCCCGCACCTTCATTTTTAATATGCTTGCAAAGATGCGCTATTATAAACGCATAAAAGCATTCTTTACTCATTTCAAAGCAGTGCTTTGTTCCCTCTTTCAGCTTAACCTCATCCCATATTTTTGAGTAATAATTATAAGCTCTGTTACTTTTTTCAACCAGTCTGTTATGTACCTCTATCAAAATATGCGGTGGCTTTCTGTAGCCATCATGGATTTCCATTTCGTCAAATTCATCCACAACATAACCGTT
>JBJEIV010000057.1:0-4011 GCA_051877395.1 Candidatus Ornithomonoglobus sp. | reverse complement strand
CATCCATTGCGTCCTTTATCATCTGGATTGAACTTGATATGCCTGAGTCGGCGAGAGAATTGAATTTGTCATTCAATGAAATAGCTGTGGCATCTGACGCTTTTTGTTCCACCTCTGATATATCGTTTATATATTCAGCGAGTTCAGACATATTACTCATTGCTTTCGTAATTGCGTTAGATATATCCGATTGAGAACCGATAAAGTCTCCGCTCTCTTTTGCTACCTCTATAACTGTCTTTTTAAATTCTTCAAATTCTTTAACTGTCTTTGGTATATCTCTTCCCTGAAGGGCAGTTAATACTTGACGTTGTGCTACTGTGTTATTGAGGTTATTAATGGCTGTATCAGCTTCTTCTACAACTGCACTCAATTCTTTGTACGTTGTTTCAATTGCTGCATACCCAGCGTCATTTGCGAGTTCTTCTGCTGTCTTGCCGCTTTCTTCCCGCAGAAACTTAAGCATCTCTCCGAGTGTATTGTACTGTTCGACAACAGTCTCATAATCCTCTGCAAATGGTAGGTATATTGAAGTTGAATTACCGCCAAAATATTCAGTATTGACAATTCCGTCAAACCCTGCCTCTTTCAGCAACTCGCCTGTTTCAGAATTTTTAAACGATATTCCGCCGCCATCTCTGTTGATTGAGGTAATTCCCTTTGATTTAGAGACGGCTTTTTCCTTAGACGCACCTACTCCTCCGATTAAGTCGATTTCGGAATTTTTCAGTTTATCAATACTTGCTTGTTTAATTGCCGCGTCAAGACTTCCGTATTTTTGAATGAGTTCATCTATTTGATTGCTTTCTAAGCCAAACTTTTCAAGCAATTCATTCTGCGTAGAGATGAGACTTTCCTTTTGGCTGCTATCCGTCTTAACGGCTTCGCTAAGTTCAATGTAACGATTTGTAAGCTCTATTAATGCGTTATTTTCTGTAGCTGCTGTATTGGCTGTATCAATCAGTTCTTGTCTTTGTTGCTCCAGTTTTTGATTATAATTATCTATTGCTGAACTTATCGCCATAATTGAGCCAATCGCTATAGTTGCCATTCCGAATGGTGTTGCCGCATATGCTGCTACCGTTTCCCACAAAGCTCCGGCAAGTGCTTTAGCTCCTGCTGCCATACCGTACTGTGCCGTTGTTATTCGTAAAAACTCTGCTTCAAGATTAAGTCTTCTAAAGACTTCAAGTGTTTGTACCCATGTCAAGCCTCTATTGAGTAATGACATAGCTCCAACTAACAAACCGATTTTTGTTACAAAACGACCTGTATCACTATCTAATAGCTCTATTAAATCGGCTATTCCTTGCAGTGTGCTTTTAATTGTTGAAGTATCTTGCAGACCGGAAATATAGCCTGTCCAGTTTGCCTTCAGTAATTCAAGTTTTGCATTCCAACTGTCAAGGTATATAGCGTTTTCACGCATTGCTGACCCGAATGAACCAGCATATATTTCAGAAGTTTTTTCAACGTCCTCCCAGTTTTCCATAAGAGCTGTGAAAATATTGGACTGACGCTTGTTTGCCAATGCCTCTTGAATAGCTGCTTGCTGCACAGATGATAATGTTTCCCATTTTTGAGCTAATTCATCAAGAACATTCATAGGATTTCTTAGTTCAGATACCCCGTTGACCGTTTCTCTTATAGATATATTTATTGAATTTAGTGTTTTTTCTGCATTCGCAAGCTTACTTTCATCAATAATTTCTCCGGTTTCAAGGTCTGTTCCTCTAATTTGTTTTAAATTCATCAACACTGTGCGCAGAGCGCGACTTGTAACTGCCCCACTCTCCTGAGTTACCGCCTGTGCACTTCCTACTAATGCGGTATAATCCTGTGCTGATAGTCCTGCCTGTGCAAAAATTGAACCTGCAACGCGTATGCCGTCCGCTAAGTCTGCGGTAGTAGAAGCTGTGTTATTACTAACTTCATTGAAACCGTCAATGATTGATCGCAATTCTTCTATATTACCGTTTAATTTCCATGCAGCATCGGCTGATATAAGGAACTGGTTTGCAAGTTCATTATCAATATCCCCTACGTTTTCACTGAGAAGTGCTAATTCTCCTAATTGTTTGCTCTGACTGTCATAACCGGCTTTAGCAAACGCTGCTACTGACTGTAAATATTCACTTGGTGAACGCGCATAATTTGAAGCCGCCTTATATGAGGACTTTTCAAGTCGTTCCATTTCATCAGCACTTTGCTTCGTAACCTTGCGAATTTCAACCATCTCTGAATCAACATTTTTTAATTCAGAGTACGCATTTGTAATTGATTGGGTAATGTTATTGAATATTCTATACGCAATAAGAGTTCGTAACCCTTGTTGAAGACGTAACACAAAACTTCTGGTTTGGTTGTCGGCATTCCGAATATGTTCATGAGTATGTTGAACTTGACCATTAATTTGTTCGTTTAGATTTAAAGTTTGCGTTAATGTACGATTCTCTTGCGCAAGAGCAGCAATAGCTTGATTTTCGCTTTGTGCTGTTCTTTCTTTTGCTAACTCGATTCTTTGCAGAATTGCATATCTCTGTGTTTCAAGTCGGTACTGTTGTTGCTCTGTTGTCAACCCTGCATTGGTATTGAAATTGATAGATGCACCTTGTAACTGTTTGATTTTATTTTGGAGTGCGTCTAACTGTGAATTAATTTGATTGATGTTAATTGCTTCAAACCGCAACTTAACACTTTGAGAATTTAATTTTGAGACAATATTTTGTACTCGATTCTGTACTTGTGTTGCAGTGGTTTCATCCACTTGCAATCTTATGTTAATGACATCATCTGCCATAGCATACCTCCCTTCCGATTACTCCGTTTCTTTCTTCTGTTCCAGTTGAGTTATAACATCATCTTTTGTTTTCAATAGATTTTCAATATTTTCCGGTGTCAAGTTTATCTGCAATTGTTTATCTAAACGATTGAATAAGTCATTTCTGCGATTCACTTCGTTTTCGATTTCGACATCAAGCATTTCCTTAAAAATCTTGAAATCAGAGATAATTCTCTTTGCTTTGAGGGCTAATGATAAATCGCCAACATTCTTTATGAAAGAACGCAAACTTCCAACAATACTACGGTTGTTGAACAGATCGTATTCATCATCTGTTAGAATATTGCTCTCCAAAAGGTTTAAATAATCGACCGCCAAAACCTTTGCCACGTATAATTCATACAGATAAGAGTTCTTTGTAGCTATTCCGTCTTGCTCGTAAACGATAAAATTCGCTCCATGTAAAGCCAACTCGTATTTACGAGTTAATGACGGGATACATACGTTTTCAATTGTCGCTTCACTGATTTGTCTTTTACTATTATTATTCATAAAATTCCTCCTTAAAAATAAATTACAATAACTGTTTTAATAACTGTCTCGCATATTGATTAGACCATTCTTTGGTAAATTCAATCATATGGGCAGCTTCACCCCTACGAGGATTAAGGAAACTACCCTTTACACCATGCTCAATTGAAGATATTAAACCTTCGACAAAAGCCTCAGAATCAAACCCCATGTGTGAATTCCATCCGCTGTCAGTTTCTACAGCATGAATTTTATCGGGATCAAAGTACACTTGAATGGTATAATCACATCTGCCTTTACGTTCTATAACGCCTGTGATACTTTCTATTAAATCCATAGTTCTTGAATAGGACTTAGGATTATAGCTATGGTACCAAAACTCGTTGAGATTATCTTTCAGTTTTTGTTTTACCGCATCGCAGATGTTTTTTGAAATAAGATGTAATTGCTTGTCCTTTTTTGCCAAAATCTTATTTAATTGACTTGAAACGCTGATGTTATATCACCTTCCTAACTTTGTTTATAAAAATTAAACTTTATTCAGCATGCAATTAATTGACACATAACCGTTCCTCCTTATAAATATAGTGCCATAAACCTTATAAAATAACTTCCCCTATCTACTTAATATTCGCCATTTCTAATTTCTTTAATTGACTGTTCAGCCCACTTCTCAATATCTTTAAATCTGTTAATAA
>JBJEIV010000056.1:0-4026 GCA_051877395.1 Candidatus Ornithomonoglobus sp. | reverse complement strand
CGAAATATCCCTGACATCCTTAACCAGATAGCTGTGCTTTGTGAACGGAAGGGTTGAGCCGATTATATCGACCTCCTGAAATGCGTCCTTACCTATTAATCCTGTTTTAACCTGACCCGTAAGGGCTATGACCGGAATTGAGTCCATATATGCCGTAGCTATAGCTGTAATAAGATTGGTTGCTCCCGGTCCTGAGGTCGCTGTACATACACCTGCAGTTCTTGTTACTCTTGCATATCCCGAAGCCATATGCGCCGCGCCCTGTTCATTTCTTGAAAGAACATAATCAATTGATGAATGGGAGATACTCTCTATAATCGGAGCGTTTGTTGCTCCCGGATAGCCGAAGACAGTTTTTACTCCATTGACCTCCAGAGCCATTATCGCCAGATCTGCACCTGTCATACTCAAGCTTCATTCCTCCTTTTCTTTATACTCTATAATCTTTATTATTTTATCAGTATTTTGCCGGATTGTCAACCGCTTTTATAATAATTGTTGCATTTTGTTTATTTTTTACAGACCCTCATACGCAATAATCCCAAAAGAACCGCATACAAAGCCGTAGCCTCATATGTCGGTTCCCTTAAGCATCATCCGTTCTTTTTCCTGTTTGCAGCCTTTCCTCTGAGGTCTGTCTGCAAAATTTTCTTTCTCATTCTCAGATGGTTCGGTGTTACCTCAAGAAGCTCATCCTCAGCAATGAAGTCAAGACACTGTTCAAGTGACATTTCCTTGGGCGGAACGAGCTTTAGCGCATCGTCAGAACCCGATGCACGGGTATTTGTCGCATGCTTTCTCTTACATACATTTATAGTAATATCCTCATCTCTGCCGGTCTCGCCGACAATCATACCCTCATAAACCTCAACGTTCGGGCCGATGAACAAGGTGCCTCTCTCCTGCGCGTTGAACAGTCCGTATGTGACGCTTTCGCCGTTTTCCCACGCGATAAGCGTTCCGTGGTTTCTTGCGGCAAAATCACCCTTGTACGGCTCATAGCACTCAAGAATACTGTTTACAATAGCCGTACCCTTTGTGGCTGTCATGATCTCGCTTCTGAAGCCTATAAGACCTCTTGACGGAATCAAAAATTCAAGCCTTGTATAATTCTGCGCCGTCGGAGACATATTCGTCAGCTCGCCCATGCGGTTTACAACCTGATCCATAACAGCTCCCGTGAAGTCTGTGGGAACATCTACTGTAAGACGCTCGATCGGCTCGCATTTTACGCCGTCTATATTTTTATAAATAACTACCGGATTTGATACCTGGAACTCATAGCCCTCACGTCTCATGTTCTCAATAAGAACGGAAAGGTGAAGCTCTCCGCGGCCGGAAACCGTGAACGCCTCGGTCGTATCGGTATCCTCAACCCGAAGGCTGACATTTGAGTCAAGCTCCTTATAAAGTCTGTCACGGAGATGGCGCGACGTCACAAACTTACCGTCCTTACCCGCGAACGGGCTGTCATTTACGCTGAAGGTCATTGACAGTACAGGATCGTCTATCTTAACAAAAGGAAGCGGATCAAGCTTATCCGGCGAGCATATCGTTTCACCGATGTTGATATCCGCAATACCCGAAATTGCCACAACATCACCCGCTCCGACCTCATCTGCCACTGTCTTTGCCAGACCCTCAAAGGTATAAAGCTTTGTAGCCTTTGCATGACCGGTCTTTCCGTCCGCGCGGCAGATCGCAAGAGGCATGCCGGTTGTTATCTTACCCCTTTGGATCTTGCCTACCGCAATACGTCCGGTATAATCATCATAGTCTATATTTGATACAAGCATCTGGAACGGGCCTTCATCGTCACATTCCGGACACGGAATTTCTCTTACAATAAGCTCAAAAAGCTCCTTAAGGTCATCCGACGGATTCTCCGGATCATACTCAGCCGTCGCCCAGCCGTCGCGTCCCGACGCGTAAATTACCGGAGTGTCAAGCTGCTCCTCCGATGCGCCCAGGTCTATGAAAAGCTCAAGAACCTCGTCTACTACCTCATAAGGTCTCGCATTCGGACGGTCAACCTTGTTTACAACGATTATCGGTCTGAGATTAAGCGCCAATGCCTTTGAAAGAACAAATCTTGTCTGCGGCATGCAGCCTTCAAACGCGTCAACAAGAAGGAGAACGCCGTCCACCATTTCAAGTCCGCGCTCCACCTCACCGCCGAAATCGGCATGTCCCGGTGTGTCTATAATATTGATCTTTGTTCCGTTATAATAAAGCGATGTGTTTTTTGCAAGAATTGTTATTCCGCGCTCACGCTCGAGGTCATTTGAATCCATGACTCTTTCATCCACTACCTCGTTTTCACGGAAGGTTCCGCTCTGCGCAAGCATTGCGTCAACCAATGTTGTCTTTCCGTGGTCAACGTGCGCGATAATTGCTATATTGCGTATGTTTTCTCTGTTTATCATACTGTGCTCCCTTTCAAAGTGTCTCTTTTATCCATGCTACATTATTATACACCCCATTTCAAATTTTGAAAAGCTTTTTCCGAAAAAAACAGAAGTTTATACAAAATATATGCTTTTCACTAAGTTTTCTATAGTCAATACAATGAAGAAAACTTAGTGAAAAGAGGCATTAACCGCATGCATTAAGTATTATTAAACTACGAAGTACTTAATGCATGCTGTATAGCTTTAAAATATTCAACCTGTGTTGTCAGTTTTGTATCCGCAAAAAAGCTCCCGTTATCACCATGCTGTGATAATTACGGGAGCTTTGCCTTATTTGTATAATTCTACAGTTCTTGTTTCACTGTTCCATTCAACTCCGATATCCAAAGCTTCCGCAACAAAACGAAGCGGAACCAGAACGCGGTTGTTCATCATTTCGGCCGCGCAGTCAATTTCATACGGCTCATCGTTTATGTATCCTGTATCGACTCCGACATAAAGATCAATAAGCTTGTTTCCGCTTGAAATATACACATGCTGCTCTGCCGGATCCCATCCGACATTTGCGCCCAATATCTCGCTTATTGCCCGTACAGGTATCATTGTTGTTCCTCCGTCAATTATCGGATATTGATTGTCAAATTTAACGAGCGCGCCGTTAAGCCTTACCTTTGAGCCAATGTAATCAATATCATCGCGGTAATAACGCAGCACATGCTCAACGTACTCCTTGTCGCCGTACGTGCTGTATGGCCAGTTGCTTACATAGCTTACGGCATTCGCTCTTTCATCAAGCCAGTCATCACCCGCCGCCTTAATAATCCTGTCCAGTACCGTCTGTCCGAAATTATATGATTGCAGCATCTTTGCATAGTCGCAATCATACTTATAAAGAGCCTCCGACAGGAGATATGCCGCATACGGTACAGCCTTTGAGGGGTCCAGTCTGTCATCAGATGTCCACGCGCATCCGGTCTGATCCTCGCCGAATTTTGCAAACGAGCTGTTATTTGTATATTCAATCTGCATTATTCCCCATGCCGGATATGAGCTTCCGTCCGAACGGTACTGATAATTTACTCCTCCCGACTCCTGCATACATACTGCGGCAAGTATATTGGGATCAATGCCGAACTGGTCACCTGCCTGCTTGAAAATAGCATTGTACTGCGAAACCTTCGCGCTGACCTTGCTTGTCCCTATCGAAAAGTTATCAAGACTCGTCCCCCTGTGATCCGGGATCGCCGCGGCAAAAGCTGCCGCAGATGTTGTTACCGAAAGAATAAATGCCGCCCCGGCCGTAAGTATTTTTTTCATTTTTATCAACTCATTTCCTTGTGATTTTATGTTATATGCTTTTCACTAAGTTTTCTATAGTCAATGAAATGAAGAAAACTTCGTGAAAAAAGGCATTAACCGCATGCATTAAGTATTATTAAAATACGAAGTACTTAATGCATGCTATATAATGTTTTGTAATATTTCTAAAATTACCTTAATATTTTTGTAACATTTATTTATATTATACTATAAAGTATATAATCTGTCAATAGGGAAATTTTTTTTGAGTTTCCCCATTTTTTCATTTTTTTAGCACCAACCAAAACCAACATCA
>JBJEIV010000055.1:0-20648 GCA_051877395.1 Candidatus Ornithomonoglobus sp. | reverse complement strand
ACTGCGTATCTTGCAACCTTAAGACCATCATTCATATTGATTGTTGTGTTATCATCAACATTACCTACTGTTAATGTAATAGTCTCTGCTCCCGGCTGGTCACTACCGCCGCCAACTGTGAATGTAGCCTTCTGAACTGTACCGTCACCGCCTACGCGTACCTCATATGTACCGTCAGCAAGCGCGCCTACTGTAACAGTGCTGAATGATGTGTTGTCATCCTTCTGGTCAATCTGCTTAATGTTTCCTGCTACTACTGTTGTTAAACCAACTTTATCAAGAACCAACAAGGTCTGTGAACCGGTAGTAGAAGCTGTTACATCAGTCAATGTAACTACACCATCAGCATATGAAGCTCCCATCTCAGCTGAAGCTGAAATTACCATTGCTGCTGAAACTGCTGAAACAGCTGCAACTGACAAAATCAATTTTGAAAATCTCTTCATTGTCTTACCCCTTTTCATTGTTTAGATTTTGGATTTTTTAATTGTTTGTGTGCCGAAAATTTGCGGACCGTGGCACTCATACAATTGCTATATTCATATACTTGTATTATAAACGAACTTTGGCAAAATTGCAATACTTTTTTAAAAATTTATTTGTCTTTGTGTGTTTTGCACAAACAAATTTTTAAATTTTATCAATTTTAACCCATACGATTCTTCCGCTGCCTTTATTTATTTTATTCAGAATTATTTTACCACTCAAAAACTTTCTTATATTATATAGACTTGAATTTATGCGCATACTATGCTATAATATGTGTAATAAATCATATAAAGAGGTATAAAACGATGGAACTTAAGGAAAAATATACTATAGATGATCTGCGTGCAATTCTCATACGTCTCAGAGAACCGGACGGATGCCCCTGGGACATGGTCCAGACACACCAGTCTATTAAAAAAAGCCTTATAGAAGAAACCTATGAGGCAATTGACGCGCTTGATTTCGGCGACGATCACGCCTTTGCCAACGAGCTTGGCGACGTTCTGCTTCAGGTGGTATTCCATGCAAGGCTTGCGGAGGAACGCGGCGCATTCAGCTTTGACGATGTTGTAACCGAGATCTGCACAAAGCTCATAACCAGACACACCCATGTTTTCGGTAAGGACCACGCCGGAACGGTTGAGGAATCACTCAATACATGGGAGAAAAACAAGAAAAAGGAAAAGAATATCAGTACCTATACGGGAGCTCTCAGGGATGTGCCGAAATATCTGCCCGCGCTCATGCGCGCCGAAAAAATCCAGAAAAAAGCCCGCGGCTTCGGCTTTGACTGGGACAATATCGAAGGTGTTTACGAAAAGCTTGCCGAGGAAACACAAGAGCTCAAAGAGGCTCAGAATGAAGGAGTTCCCGAGCATATTCGCGAGGAATACGGTGATCTGCTTTTCTCAGTTGTCAATCTCGGAAGATTTCTTGATACCGATCCTGAAACGGCTCTCACGGCAGCGTCAAATAAATTCATAAACCGTTTTGAAAAGATGGAAGAAAAAGCCCGCGGAGAAGGTAAGGACCTTGCAGGTATGTCTATGGAGGAAATGGACTCACTGTGGAATGAAGTCAAATAATTCTTAGTAATATTGCAGTATTTTTCCTCCTGATAAAAAAATATTGTAAGAAAGTATTGACATTCTGCTTTTTTTGTACTAAAATAAATATTGTATTTTCGGGCGTTTCCGACGGTCGGATAATAATAACAAATTTAACAGGAGGAAAATTATCATGAATAAGCATGAATTAATTTCGGCTATCGCGCAGAATGCAGAATTATCAAAGAAGGATGCAGAAAACGCTTTAGCAGCAACAATCAATGCAATTTCAAAGGCTCTCGCTGAGGGTGATAAGGTTCAGCTTGTCGGCTTTGGTACTTTCGAGATAAGAGAAAGAGCTGCAAGAACAGGTAAGAACCCGAGAACAGGCGAGACTATAGAAATCGCTGCATCAAAGGTACCGGCATTCAAGGCCGGAAAAGCCTTGAAGGACATCGTAAACGGCTAATCATATCAGACAGAATAATAACTTTACCGAGACGAACTGCCCGGCGGCAGTTCGTCTCTTGTAATATAGCGGAGGATTTTATGAGAATAGATAAATTTCTTAAGGTTTCACGGCTTATAAAACGCCGTTCGGTCGCTAACGAAGCCTGCGACAGCGGCAGAATTTCGGTAAACGGCAGACCTGTAAAGGCGTCCTATGACGTTAAAACAGGCGATGTTATTGAAATCACCTTCGGCGAGCGCGTAAGCCGATATGAGGTTACGGCGGTTGCGGAGCATGTATTGAAAAATGATGCGTCATCCCTTTATAAGCATTTATAATTTATAGCATATATTCCCCTTTAGCATAATATAGATAGTTAAAGAAACAGAGAATTTGTGCTGAAGGGGATCAATGATATGATAAAAAATGAATCAGCCGTACAGGCAAAACACACACTGATGCTTGAGGACAGAAGCAAAATGACGCTCTCAGGGGTTAAAGAGGTTACCGCCTTTTCCGATACCTCCGTCACCTTAAAGACAATGCTTGGTTTACTTCTGATACAAGGTAAGGGACTGAATATAAGCCGCCTTAATACCGACACGGGAGATCTGAATGTAAACGGGGAGATTAACATTATGCGTTATTCAAAGGATAAGAGCAGCGGCGGATTTTTTGACGGACTGTTCAGATGAATCAGGGCATAAGAGCAGCGCTGATCACCATGCTGTACGGCGCTGCCGTTATGTTGGCATGGGATATTCTTCACGGACTCCGCCACTCATTTTTCCGCGGAACGGTCACAAACTTCCTTCTTGATACCGCATGGTGGGTATTTGCAGCCTCCGGCTTCATCAGCTGCACATGGTATGCAAACCATATGCAGCTGAGGGCATTTATATGGGCATCCCTCTTTATAGGCGCTGTTTTGTATCATATTACCCTGTCAGGGGTCATCAGAAAGCTTTTTTGCGGCATTTTTGATATATTTTTTAAAATAATTAAATTTATTTTTAAAATACTCTTGACACCGGCGGTATTTTTGTATAAAATTCTATTAGTACCGTTTGCAGGTATATGCAGGCGCAGGGTGAAACGAGGTGACAGCCGATGAAAGGAATTAATAATAAGCTTCTTGATTTTCTGGAGGCGCATAAGCGCGGTATTCTGCTGTGGGCTGTACTTCTGGCCTCTGGCGGAATGATTTTCAAGGGCGCTATGCAGCGTCCTCAGATTAATCAGTATAGGGCTGAGATTGCAGACCTTAATGAAAAAATCCAGCAGGAGCGTGACCGCCAGGCAGAGATCGATGATCTTAAAACCAAGGTCAACACGGATGAGTATATTGAGAAAATTGCATCTGAAAAGCTTGGTCTTGTTAAAAGCAATGCAAAGATATTTATAGACGTTTCAGATGATAATTGACGGGGGTATGTTATAGATGGCGCAAATAGACAGCATTCTTGAGGGAGTTGTAACAAGCGTTATGCCATTCGGGGCATTTGTAGATATCGGTTCAAAGGAATCGGGGCTTGTACATATCTCAGAGCTTTCGAATGAATATGTTAAGGACATTAATGAGTTCATAAAAAAGGGTGACAAGGTCAGGGTAAAGGTTATCCGCATAGATGAAAAGGGAAAAATCAGTCTTTCGATAAAACAGGCTGAGGATATCAAAAAGCCAGTTCGAGAAAAAAAAGAGAAGCCTAAAACGACTTCTGCGCGTCCCGATTATTTTGACTGGAGCGCCCGTCCCTCTGAGGAGCTTTCATTTGAAGACAAGCTGTCAAAATTCAAGCATGAAAGTGAAGAAAAGATCCGCGACAGCAAGCGCCGCATGGAAAACAAGCGCTCCGGCGGTTATTCCAGGAAGGGATACTAACAAATACATTCAGCGGATAAAATCGAAGATTTTATCCGCATTTTTACAGGAAAGAGTGGTTTTTTGAATAAGATACCCGATAGCCCGCGTATTACGCCGGCAGGGCTTCTGCGAGGGCGTATACTTCCGATGCTTGGTGCGCTTATTGTGTTCTTTGTAAGCCTTTCGGTCCTATACGCAGGAGAAAACGTCGGTCTGAGCGATAATGGTGATTTCAGACGTGTACTCCTTACCAATAACATTGAGTACGCTGACGAAACAGACCACTATTATCTTTTCAAACAGGATTACATTATGCAGCTCGGAGCTGCCGACTCCATTCCCGCCGCCATGGTCGAGGCATGGAAAACAAATATGAAGGAGGAAATATATTCCTCTCCTCATTTTCTGATTATAAGGCTCTCAAAGGAGCTTAATATTATCGCGAATGCAGTAACAGGCAGACCGCTTACAGATTATAATATAGCATATATGGCGCTATTGTATATTTTTATGCTTTCGGTTGCGGCATGGGTTATTTTCACCTTCTTTGCCGATGCGAAAATAAGAATACAGATAGCGGTTTTTGTATTGTTTATTTTTATTTTCTGTGATGCGGGGTATCTGCTGTACTTCAATTCCTTCTACGGTGAGCCGCTGCAATATACGGCGCTGATGATGCTTATTGCATTCGGTATGCTTATCTACAAGCGGCCAAGTGTGCCAAAGGTAATAGGCTTCTATGTTTCGCTTTATTTCTTTGCGGGAGCAAAGCTTGCAAATATCCCCTATTCCCTGCTGGCGGCATTCCTTGCAATACTCATAGTAATTATGCGCCGTGATTTCAGATTCAGAGTTGGAGTTATACTTTCTGCGTTTATATGCATTATATGCATCACAGGACTCTACAATTCTATTCCTCAATGGATGGATCGCGACACTACCTACCAGTCGGTATTCCTTGGCATTACAAAGGGAAGCGTCACGCCGGAGGCAGATCTGGAGGAGCTTGGGGTAGACCCTAAGTATGCGGTTCTTGCCGGTACTCATGCTTATATGGATAAGGATGAATATCCAATAGATATAAGCACTCCGGAATTTGAACGCGACTTCTATGAAAGGGTTGATAAGCTTGATATAGCCATGTTCTACCTGCATCATCCTGTAAGACTGGTTAAGGAATTGAGCCGCGCAATAGAAAATTCCGCGTATATACGTCCGCCTGTGGTCGGTAACTCGGCAACAGTGCCTATGGAATTTACGGATAAGTTCAGCTATTGGTCGCATATCCGCATAGCGCTGAGGTTTCTGTATTCACCATGGGTGGTGTTCCTCGCGTTTATAATAATAACCCTGTACATGGTCTTTATGAATATCTTCTATATCCATAATCACAGGATAGAAAGTCCCGAAAAGAAATATATGATATGTTCACTCGATGTGCTGATCCTCGGACTGTGGATCAATCTCGCCCTTCCGGTTCTGTGCAACGGTGAGGGTGACATTGCAAAGCATATGTTCCTTTTCACAAACTGCATTGACATATTATTCTTTGTATGTATTCTGGGAATAATAATTCAGCCGCTCAAAAAAATGATCGAATTTGCAGCGGCAATCGCCGCGCTGACAGGCATTTTCTATATACACCTCCCCTCCCGTACGATCACGTTCGGTACACTTGACGGAGAGCCTGTAACATGGGAGGTATTTGAAAAATACAACGACGGTACAGAGCTGCTTATCACCAAGGACTGCGTTGCATATATGCCGTTTGACAGTGAGAGCAACAGCTGGGACAGCAGTGAGCTTCGTAGCTGGCTTAACAAGGATTTTCTTTCCGGCTTTTCGGAGGATGAGAAATCACAGCTTATAAGTGTTACAAATGAGGTCGTTCTTACATATGACGAGCGGGATAAGGCCGTTGCCGGCAATCATTCCCACTACTGGAATTTCACACGAGCACTTGTGGCAGATCTGGCAAAAACCGCCTATCACTACTATCCGGAGGATCTTGTGTTCCTCCCCACATTGGATATGATGGAAAAAATCGACTATCCGGATTCGTACTGGATTTTATGTCCGTACACTGCAAATAACTATATGGAACGCTTTATGAATAAGGACGGCTTTATACTGCACACCGATGTAAAGAACGTTAAGGGTGTAAGAGCCGTTATAAGGATAAACAGATAACAAACGGAGGAACAAATGAAGCAGGATAATTATACAATGCTTACGGATTTCTATGAAATCACTATGGCTAACGGATTTTTTAACGAGGGGTTCAGGGACAGAATAGTTTACTTTGATATGTTTTTCCGCTCGATCCCCGACGACGGCGGCTTTGCCGTTATGGCAGGTGTTGAACAGCTGATTGAGTATCTTAACGAGCTTCATTTTGAGCCTGAGGATATTGAATACCTCCGCTCAAAGAATATGTTCTCCCCGGAATTTATAGACTATCTTGAAGGCTTTAAGTTTGAATGTGACGTATGGGCAATCCCGGAGGGTACGCAGATATTCCCGGGGGAGCCGCTTGTAATAGTCCGCGGACCGTCCATTCAGGCGCAGTTTGTTGAAACAATGCTGCTGCTTATAATAAACTTTCAGACGCTTATCGCCACAAAGGCAAACCGTATTGTACGCGCCGCGGGAGGACGGGCAGTTATGGAATTCGGAGCGCGCCGCGCCCAAGGGGCTTATGCGGCAACCTATGGTGCAAGAGCGGCATATATCGCCGGAGCTGCCGGAACGTCAAACGTTCTTACGGATGAAAAATTCAACATTCCGGCGCTTGGTACAATGGCTCACAGCTGGGTTCAGATGTTTGATACCGAATATGAGGCATTTGCGGCGTATGCAAGGAATTACCCCGATGACACAACACTTCTGATCGATACCTACAATGTTTTAAAATCAGGACTGCCTAACGCGATAAAGGTATTTGACGAGGTATTAAAGCCTATGGGCAAGCGTCCTAAGGGTGTAAGAATAGATTCGGGTGATATCACCTACCTCTCAAAGAAGTGCCGTAAGATACTTGACGATGCGGGCTATCCCGACTGCTCGATCGTTGCCTCAAACTCACTTGATGAATACATTATAAGCGATATGCTCCGTCAGGGCGCTCAGGTAGACTCCTTCGGAGTCGGTGAAAGACTTATAACCTCAAAATCAAACCCGGTTATGGGCGGTGTTTATAAGCTTGTGGGTGTGGAGCGTGAGGACGGCAGTATAATACCGAAAATCAAAATCAGCGAAAATGTTGCAAAAATCACAACGCCCTGCTTCAAGCAGGTTTACCGCCTATATGATAAGGATACGTCAAAGGCTATCGCTGACGTTGTAACACTCCACGAGGAGAAAATCAACGCTGATGAACCTTATGAACTATTTGACCCGCAGTTCACATGGAAGCATAAGAAAATAACAAACTTCTATGCGCGTCCGCTCTTAAAGAGAATATTCAAAAAGGGCAAATGTGTTTATGAATCACCTTCTGTACAGGTGCTCAGAGAATACTGCCGTATGGAAATTGACGGACTCTGGGAAGAACTGAAGCGTTTTGAAAACCCGCATAAATATTATGTGGACCTTTCAAAGCAGCTGTGGGATATTAAGAACGAACTGTTACGCAGTACGTCTGTGGAATGAGATGAATTGAAATGGAAACAAAAATTTTAGGAACCGATGACGCATCAATCGCGCTTGCGGGACATATTCTTACAGCCGGCGGACTTGTGGCATTCCCGACCGAAACAGTTTACGGTCTTGGCGGCAGCGCGTTTAACCCGGATTCGGTAAAGAATATATACGAGGCAAAGGGCAGACCCTCTGACAATCCGCTCATTGTCCACATTGCATCAATAGATGAGCTGCCAAAGCTCACAAAGGATATAAGCGATACGGCAAAGGCTCTTATTCATGCCTTTATGCCGGGTCCGTTTACAATAATATTAAAGAAAAGCAATTTAATACCCGATGAGGTAACCGCAGGAATGGACACGGTAGCAATACGCTTCCCCGTAAACGAAACGTCTCAAAGGCTGATCAAAGCGGCAGGAGTTCCCATAGCCGCGCCGAGCGCCAATCTTTCGGGCAGACCGAGTCCGACAAAGGCAAAGCATGTAATTGACGATATGACCGGAAGAATCGAGGCTATTATAGATGGCGGTGACTGCGCTGTCGGCGTTGAATCAACGATCGTTGACGCGTCACGGGATATTCCAGTACTGCTTCGTCCGGGCGGCATAACCTATGAAATGCTTACCGATGTCGTACCGGAAGCTATAATTGACCCTCACATACTTGAGTCACTGAAAGAAGGGGAAAAACCGCTTTGTCCCGGAATGAAATACAAGCACTATTCCCCGGATGCAGAGGTTACAGTGGTTGAGGGAGGCATGGAGGCTGTAAAGGCTGAAATAGATAAAAAATTAAAGGAAAATTCCGATAAAATCTGCGGTGTTCTCACAATGTCCGAAAACGCGTATGACAGCGCCGTAATATTACACGGCGGCATGACAAACAAGGATTATGCAAAAAACCTCTTCGCCTGTCTGCGCAAGTTTGACGAGCTTGGTGTTGAGGTGGTATACGCCGAATTTGAAAACCGCGACGGCTACGGGCTGGCAATAAGGAACAGGCTGTATAAGTCCGCCGCCCAGAGAGTAATTTACGTATAAGGAGTGAATATAAATGGCAAAGGAGCCGATGAAAATATTATTTGTCTGCACGGGCAATACCTGCCGCAGTGCAATGGCGGCGGCAATGATGAACGATATTGCAGTAAAAAATGATCTCAATGTCCTGATAGACAGCGCGGGGGTTTTTGCCGGAATCGGAGAAAAAGCCAGCGACGAGGCAATACAGGCAATGAAAAAGCGCGGCATTGACCTTACGGGTCACCGCACAAAGCCGCTTACGGATGAGCTTATCAACATGGCCGATATTATCCTCACAATGACAAAGGCGCATAAGCAGCTTATCCTTAATTACGCGCCGGATAAGATCAAAACCCTGCTTGAATATGCGGGAGACGATGGGGATATTTCAGATCCCTTCGGCGGAGACCTGGAGGAATATGAGGAAACCGCCGCGCAGATTTATGACGCTCTTGTTGATATAGCCGAAAAGCTTCCGGTTGAGGAAGGAAAATGAATATAAGATTAGTGACCCGTCAGGATATTGACGCAGCAGCCGCTATAGATAAAGCCGCATTCAAAAAGGCATGGGATGCAAAAGAGTTTGAAGAAGAGCTTGCCAAGGACTATGCTTACTATATTCTCCTGGAGAACAGTGGGAAAGCCGTTGGCTATGCCGGTATATGGTGCATATACGAAACAGCGGAGCTTATCCGCATCGCGATACATCCTGACGCTCAGGGAAACGGCTTTGCCGACGCGCTTATGAAGAATATACTGTCCCATGCCGCAGACTGCGGATGTGAGCATATGCTTCTTGAGGTGCGCGCGGGAAACACTGCCGCAAAAGGTCTGTATAAAAAGCATGGCTTTAGGCAGATCGATCTGAGACGCGGCTATTATGACGGCGAGGATGCCGTAATTATGGAAAGGAAGCTTCAATAATGGAAGATATATTGGTACTCGGCATTGAAAGCTCATGCGATGAAACCGCGGCGGCGGTTGTAAAAAACGGCCGTGAAATGCTTTCAAATGTTATTAATTCACAGATAGACATACATAAGCGCTACGGCGGCGTTGTGCCGGAAATAGCGTCCCGATGTCACATTGAGGCGGTCAATGCGGTTGTTGACGAGGCTCTTGAAAAGGCGGGTGTCACCTTTGATGACATAGCTGCGATCGCCGTGACCTACGGTCCCGGACTTGTGGGCGCGCTTCTCGTAGGCGTTTCAACAGCCAAGGCTCTCGCATACGCGCTGAAAAAGCCTCTTGTAAACGTCCATCACATAAAGGGGCATATCTGCGCAAATTACGTTGCGCACCCGGATTTAAAGCCGCCCTTCACCTGCCTTGTGGCATCGGGCGGTCACAGCCATATTGTATACGCCGAGGATTTCATGAAATATGAGATCATGGGCATGACAAGAGATGATGCCGCCGGCGAGGCTTTCGATAAAATTGCAAGGATTTTAGATCTTGGCTATCCGGGCGGCCCCAAGATCGATAAACTTGCCAAAGAGGGTGATCCCCATGCGGTTGAGTTCCCGCGTGTTAAAATGGCAAACGATTCTCTTGACTTCTCCTTCAGCGGCGTTAAAACAGCGGTTATAAACCATGTTCACAAGCTTGATCAGAAGAGCGAGAGTTATAATAAGGCCGATATTGCCGCGTCCTTCCAGAACGCGGTAACAGATGCTTTGTGCTCACATACAATTGAAGCAGCAAAACGCAGAAATTCAAAGACCATCGTGCTTGCGGGCGGCGTTGCGTCAAACTCGGCGCTCCGCGACAAAATGACTAAGCTTGCCGGAAAGCATGGCATAACGGTACTCTTCCCGCCCCCGGTGCTCTGCACGGATAACGCGGTAATGATTGCAGCCGCGGGATATTTTGAATATATCTCGGGTACAAGAGCGGATCTGAAATTAAACGCGGTTCCGTCCTTACCTTTAGAATAATTCCATTCACAGGAGGAAACTACAATGGATAAATTACATGTAAATTTGGGAGCGGATTCATATGATATCTGCTTCACAGACAGCTTTGACGCGCTTGTAAGCAGTCTACAGGAAATAAACGCGCCCAAAAAGCTCCTTATCGTTACTGACACAAACGTAGAGAGCCTTTATGCCGATGAGGTGAATACACTTCTCAGCAGCTCCGGCTATGACAGCGCAGTATACGCTTTTGAGGCAGGTGAGGAAAACAAGAGCATGGACTCAATACTCGGCATCTGCGGCGCCTGCGTCAAGTATGGACTTGACAGAAAGAGCATGATCTTAGCGCTTGGCGGCGGTGTTGTCGGCGATATGGCAGGCTTTGCGGCGGCAATCTATATGCGCGGCATTGACTTTGTTCAGATTCCCACAACCTTACTTTCACAGAGCGACAGCTCGGTAGGCGGCAAGACAGGCATAGACTTTATGGAAAGCAAAAATATTTTGGGCGCTTTCCACCAGCCGAGGCTCGTCTATATAAACGTGAACACGCTTAAAACCCTCCCCCATATCCAGTTTGTTTCAGGCATGGGTGAGGTCATAAAGCACGGTATAATCCGCGATGCAGAGTTCTACAGATTTATTAAAGAAAATAAGGAGCTTATAAAGTCACTTGACAGCCAAACACTTATAAAAATGGCAAAACGCAACTGCAAAATAAAGGCTCAGGTCGTTGAGCAGGACGAAAAGGAAAATTCGCTGCGCGCGATCCTTAACTTCGGTCACACGATCGGTCACGCGGCAGAATCGGCGCTCAATTTTACAACGACCCACGGCGAGTGCGTAGGCATCGGTATGGCCGCCGCCTCGCACATTGCGGTAAACCGCGGTCTTATTGACGAATCCGTACTCAAAGACATTGAAGAAACTCTTATCGGATATGACTTCCGTGTACGCATGGAGCTTCCCCCGGCAGAGATAATCTATGGCTTCATGCAGAAGGATAAGAAAAAGGCTGACGGTAAGCTCAAATTTGTTCTTCCTGCGCGCATCGGTGACGTTATACAGACACGCGATGTTACGAAGGAAGAAATATTTGACGCTATAAGATATATTTCAAAATAAGAGGTCTCTTTTATGAATAAGAAAAAATTTATTGCTTCATCTGTTCTGTGGCTGATAGCTGCCGCGGTGATTACTCTGCTTGACCAGCTGATGAAGCTGCATATTCTTCATAACTACACTCCCGGCACTGTTTTCGGCGGTATTCCGGGCGTAGCTGATTTTCTGTATGTAAAAAATACCGGCGCGGCATTCTCTATATTCAGCGGCAACACGCGCGTTTTAAGTATTATATCGGTACTGTTCTGCATTGCGGTCATTGCGTACTGGATCATTAAAAAGCCATCGCATACAATGGGATGTATTGCGCTTGTGCTTTTGTTTTCCGGCGCGCTCGGCAATGCCATTGACCGCGTGGCATACGGCTTTGTTGTTGACTTTATATCGATCAAATGGTTCAGCTTCCCTGTTTTTAATATTGCCGATATGGCAATAGTCGGCGGCGCGATTGCCGCTGTAATTTACGTTCTGATCTTTGACAAGGACGACAAACAGGAGAAGAAAAATGGATGAGCTGATAATTACAGTCGATACGGCAGGCGTAAGGCTTGACAAATATATTGCCGATAACAGCGAAATTTCCCGAAGCTTTGCGGCAAAGCTTGCCGAGGAGGGAAAAATCACGGTAAACGGCAAGTCGGCGGATAAAAAAACAAAGCTTAAAGAGGGAGACGAAATAATCATAGAAATCCCTGAACCGGAAACGCTCCAGGCGCAGCCGCAGGACATTCCGATCGATATTGTCTATGAGGATGACTATGTAATAGTCGTCAATAAGCCTCAGGGCATGGTAGTGCATCCCGCCCCGGGCAATCCCGACGGGACCCTTGTTAACGGTCTGCTCTACCATTGCAGTCTGAGCAGCATAAACGGCGTTATACGTCCGGGAATTGTACACAGAATAGATAAGGACACCTCGGGTCTTTTAATTGTTGCAAAAACAAATGAGGCGCATGAAGCGTTATCTGCTCAGCTAAAGGAACGCAAGGCGCTGCGTAAATACAATTGTCTTGTAAACGGCAATATAAAAGAGGACAGCGGCACAATAGATAAGCCGATAGGCAGACATCCGTCCGACCGCAAAAAAATGGCGGTTATTGCCGGAGGCCGCGAGGCAGTGACACATTTTAATGTGCTTGAACGCTTCGGACAATATACTCTGGTTGAATGCGCGCTTGAAACGGGACGCACCCACCAGATACGAGTTCATATGGCATCGATCGGTCACAGCATAGTGGGAGACCCGGTATATGGGGTAAAAAAGGAACGCTTTAAAACGAACGGTCAGCTCCTTCACGCAAAAACCATCGGCTTTATTCATCCGGCTACAGGTGAGCTCATGGAATTCGATTCGGAGCTGCCCCCATACTTTACTGAGATACTTGACAGACTCAGAAACGAAATATATTAATTGTTTCAAAAGTTTTAATTTTATAAGAAAATTCGTCATATTACTTGAAATTTTCAGCTAAATAAGGTATGATATATGCTGTGGGGTTATATTGTACCACATGAATAAAAAAAGGAATGATATTAAAATGAAAAAGAATTTATGCGTCATATTCGGCGGAGAGTCGCCGGAGCATGACATTTCTCAGAAATCCGTTACATCGATTCTTAATAACCTTGACAGAGAAAAATATAATATATATACAATAGGAATAACACGCGACGGCCGCTGGTATCTTTACACCGGCGATTGGTCAAAAATTGAGCCGGGCGAATGGGAAAATGATACCGAAAATCTTAAAACAGCATTTATCTCACCTGACAGCGCGCAGCACGGCATCGTTGTTTTTAACGGTACCGCAAATGAGGTAATACATATTGATGTTATCTTCCCCGTTCTTCACGGAGAGTACGGCGAGGACGGCACTATACAGGGACTTTTTGAGCTTTCACATATCCCGTATGTCGGAATGGGCGTTCTGTCCTCCGCAAACGGCATGGACAAAACATTTTCAAAGCTTGTATTTCAGGCGGCAGGTATCCCTCAGGCAGACTGGGTTGTGGTGACCGCGGCGGATAATCTTGATAAGAGTGTGGACGAAATAGAGGAGAAGCTCGGCTACCCGTGCTTTGTAAAGCCCGCGCGTCTGGGTTCCTCTGTAGGTATAGGAAAGGCCCATAACAGAGAGGAGCTTATCACGGCTCTTGAAAACGCAAAAAAATATGACCGCAGAATCCTTGTTGAGGAGCATATTGACGGTCATGAGGTTGAATGCGCGGTGCTCGGCAACGCTGATCCGAAGGCGGCCACAGTGGGCGAAATAAAGCCTACTGTTGAATATTACGATTTTGATGCAAAATACAACGACTCATCAACGGTACTTGTAATTCCGGCAGAGCTTCCGACCGAAACGCTCGAAAAAATCCGCGAATACTCAATAAAGGCATTTAAGGCGCTCGATGGTCAGGGACTTTCAAGAGTTGACTTTTTTGTAAAGCACAGTGACGGCTCGGTTATACTGAACGAGATCAATACACTGCCCGGATTTACAAACATAAGTATGTACCCCAAGCTTTGGGACGCTGTAGGGCTCGGGTATTCCGAGCTGCTTGACAGACTGATTGAGCTTGCGCAGGAGAGAGTGAAATAATGGATAACAGAAGTATCGGCGTATTTGATTCCGGGCTTGGCGGTCTTACCGCGGCAAAGGAAATTATGAAGCTTTTCCCTAATGAAAGCATCGTATATTTCGGAGATACCGGCCGCGTTCCCTACGGTACACGGTCCAAGGACACAATTATAAAATATACGCATGGGGATATTCGTTTTCTCCTGAGCCATGATGTGAAAATGATCGTTATCGCCTGCGGAACGGCGTCATCGGCCGTGCTCCCCCACATAAGGGAGGATTATGATGTGCCGATTTACGGTGTTGTCGATGCGGCAGGCTATGAGGCCGTACGCGCTACAAAAAACAAGAAAATAGGCATTATAGGCACCTCGGCCACAATCCACAGCGGCGCCTATACAAAATACATAAAGGAATATGACAGCCGGATGCAGACCTTTGAGCGCGCATGTCCGCTGTTTGTTCCCATTGTTGAAAACGGACACTTCAATACCAGGGTAACAGACCTTATGATCGAAGAATATCTTTCCGATATACGCGACGCCGGTGTTGATACGCTTATTCTCGGGTGTACGCATTATCCGCTCCTTGCCGGCGCGATCTCACGCTTTATGGGACCTGATGTTACGCTTATAAGCCCCGGTGAGGAGGTCGCAAAATTCCTCAGGAAGAAGCTCACCGATGAGCTGCGCCACGATGACACACCCGATAAGGAGCAGTATAAGTTCTTTGTAAGCGACAGCATTGAGCAGTTTGAGGAGCTTGGAAGCATATTCCTTGAGAAGAAAATCGACGGACAGGTGAGTAAGATTGACATCGAAAAATACTAATGAGTTTAAAATCAGTGTTATAAACTCACAGACAATTGACGGCGAGACCCACAAGGTTTCCGAAGTCGCCCGCGGCTCCTTCCGTATACAGAACGGAAAAGCTTATATAGCTTATAAGTCCGGAGACTCCTCCAATATGCTTAAAGTCGACGGCGATATCGTTACATTAAGAAGAACAGGAGAATACGGCTCGGAAATGTATTATAAACCGGGAAAGCGCTCGGAAATTTCATACCGCACTCCCTACGGTGTTATTAAGATGGGGCTGTTTACCCGCTTTACGGAGCACAGACTGACCGATGACGGCGGCACGATCCGTCTTGGCTATGTGCTCGAAGCTAACGGAGATAAATTGTATAATGATATGATAATAACGATAGAAAGGTAGATTATTGATGAAAAAAATTATTGCATTGATCGCATCAATAGCATTATTTGTTTCACAGACATCCGTATTTGCTGCAAATACAGAAACAGTCAGTGATTTTGACGCATCTGCTGTAACGGCAGCCGCCGCGACAGCCGCGCCGACAGAGATACCTGCTGAAACAGAAATTGAAGACGATATTGAAACAAGTGTTCAGTATCAGGCATACGCACAGATTGCCCAGTATATAGCGGAAAGATATCTTGACGATTCATATACAGCCGAGGATATAATGAAAATAGGGCTTTCAGAGTATCTCGGGCAGAACGGCGATACAGCTCTTGTCGCCCTTTTGAAAGCGGCGCTCCAGAGCCTTGACGACTATTCGGATTTCTATACATATGACGAGTATGTTGAATATAATAACACGCTCAACAAAACCTTCTACGGTCTTGGAATTACTATGCAGCAGGATGGCGAATACGTTACAATCGCAGGCTTTGTCGAGGAAAACAGTCTTGCCGAGCAGAGCGGCTTTAAGATCGGCGATAAAATTATCAAGGTTGACGGCATAAGTGTTATCGGATTAAGCATGACAGAGGTCAGAAACCTTATTGTTGGAGAAATCGGAACAACAGTTCCTATAACCGTTCTCCGTGACAGTCAGGAGCTTGAGATAATAGGTACCAGAACAGCCGTAAACAATTCGACCGTTTCCGGCGGCATCCTTGAAGGAAATGTCGGATATATAAAAATAGCGTCCTTTGCCTCCGGTACGGCTGCTGAATTTGAGGAAATAAAAAATTCCTTGGTTGACGCAGGCGTTTCAAAGCTTATTTTGGACTTAAGAAATAATCCCGGCGGACTTGTTTCCGCGGCAACAAAAATTGCCGAAAGTATTGTTCCGCAGGGAAAAATCGTTGATGTAAAATACAGAGATTCTACTCTTGATCACACATACTATTCTGAGCTTGCAGACGCGCCGTTTGAAATAGTCACCCTTGTAAACGGAAATACGGCTTCATCGGCTGAAATTCTTTCAAGCGCAATTCAGGATTCCGGTGTCGGAATACTGCTTGGAGAGCAGACCTACGGAAAAGCCGTTATCCAAAGCACATATTCATTGCGAAACGGAATGGTTTTCAAGCTTACAATAGGTCAATATATAACCAGAAACGGCAATGAAATAGATCATGTGGGGCTTATCCCTGACATGGAGATTTCAAACTACACTAAGAAAATCGACACCACAGGATATACTAAATTTGACTTTCTTCATACCGCTTCGGTAGGCTCAAGCGGAACAAATGTCAGCGCGGCAAAGGAAAGGTTATCTATTATGGGCTACTATATAGGCAACCTTGCCAATGATGTCTTCAATACCGATCTTGCCGATGCGATAAGAGAATTTCAGAAAGATAATGAGCTTACCGATTCGGGTGTACTTGATATTCCCACACAGATAAAGCTCAAAGAGGTTTTTGAGCAGCTTGAAACAACTGTTGATATACAGATGCAGGAGGCATATAAGTATTTCGGCGGCAATGTGGACGATCTCTATTAACACAAAAATAAACTTTATTTACCCCTGTCTGCGGCATATACAGACAGGGGTATTTTTTTGTTTGGCTTCAGCAAAACAGATTTATAATATACTTCTAATTCCCCGGCACCCTGATTTATTAACATTTCAACTGTGCTGTATAGCCGCTTCTTTATGTCATCGCTGTATTTTTCTTTTCCGTGTCCGCAAAATGTAACAACCATAGATAAATCACCTCTGATTTTTATGAACATACGCAAGTGCGTATATTTATATTACATCAAATTATTTGCATTTACGCAAGTGCGTATGCGTTTTTGCGAATAAAATTATACAATATTTTATCGAGGTGATTTTTGTGGGAATAAAAAATGCTGTTGTTGAAAGATTTAAAAACATCTGCAAAGAACGTAATATTAAAATAACAGGAAATAGAATGATTTCTCCAAGAGGGAGCTATCGAGCAGAGCGAGACTGAGGGAGTGCGGTTTGCACGAAACTAACGGATACCGTTAATTTACGTCCCGCGTTCTCCCTCCGAGCGCCTGACGGCGCCCACCTCCCTCCCGGAGGGAGGCAAGAGCAGAGCGCTTTAGCACCGCAATTACGCCACTAAACAGTAATTTAGTTTTGATACAGTCTCTTGCTATTTTACCTGAACAATTTTTATTCTGTCCGCGGAAATATTTGTACCGCTTGTCACAATATCCTTTATTTTTATAACCTCCTCGTCTGTGAGTCCGTCGCTCCTGACTGTTATTGTCGCGGTGCTGTCATTAACATAAGCGCATAAATCCGGGAAGCCCTTTGCCTGCGCAATGCTTTCGATCTGGCTTTCCTTTTCTATGTCCGCTGCCGCCTCAACAAGCCTTTCGCCGGCAAGCGCTCTTGTTTTTTCGTCAATTTTTTCATCCGATGCCGTCGCCTTGAGCGACTCCATTGCTGAAGCGCGCGCCGACTCACGGTTCATTTTCGCATCCTCAAAATATCCCGTGCCCTGTGTTACGCCGTTATTCTCGTCCTCCGTATCCTCGCTCTCGTCCGTTTCCTCAGCATCCGCAGTCTCGGACTCTGCATTGTTGGCATCCTCCTCCGTAACCTCATTGTTTGCAGATACCATTTCCGCTTCACCGAGAGTCTTTCCTGTTGCCACATAGCTTTCGTTATCCTGTACCCTCACGGTGTCCTGATATGACCAGTTAAGATATCCGGCCATACCGATAAGCACCACAAGCGATGCCGCTATAATTTCTTTCTTTTTCAATATCATCATCTCATCTCCGCATTAATTATTATTACTGCTGCTGTACACACATACATGATTTGCCGCCGCTCCCGTCACAGCAATGACGGCCTCCTTAATCGTCTGCCTTATGGACGGATCCCCTGCGCCGTCCGCAATCACAATCACACCCTTCACCTCCGGGTAAACCTCGCGCTTGACCACCACATCACCGCCCGATGTCACAATACGCTCGCGTTCACCGTCATATGCCAAGTCCTTTTCCATGGTTGACACATAGGAAATCATTACGGAAACGCGCCCCGCTCCGTCAATCTCTGAAAGTATTTCACTCAAGCGTTCCTCCTCTCCCAAATATTGTGTGACCGCATTCTCATTCTTCTCCGTACCGCTGCCGGAAAACAGTCCCGGAAGCGCTATAAATGCAATCCCAATTATTAATATTAAAACCATCAGGCGATTATTCCTGCTTTGAAGTAATTTTTTCAGCTCTGACATAATTAACCTTCTTTACTCCGTAAATATCTCTCAGCCGCCCTATCGCGGCGTTATCTATATTCCCTCCGGTAACGGTCATTTCTTCAATGCCGCTGATTTTACCCGCCTTGTCAACAGAAACAACCGCGGACACATCGCACTCCGCCCCAAATTCATTTTTGAGCCTTTGTTCCGCATCCTCCTCGATTCTCTCCGTAAGCTCCTTTTTTATCTCCTCCATGAGCATTTGCGAACCGTTTTCTGAGGTCTGCTCCGTTTTATACTTAAAGCCCTCAAACACGTCTGTGCGCATAAGCTGCAGGAGCGGCTGACCGATACACATAACGACAACCAGTCCTGTCACGATCCCGACATATTTTGTCCAGCCCTTAGGTGTAAGTATTGTAACCACTGCTGATATTACCGATGCCGCCGCAATCGAAATAATATATGCCTTCATAGCCTCTCTCCTAACCTGCCGCTGCTAAAATTATACATATATTTATTAGAAACAGTACTGCTGTAAGAATAACGGTACCGAAAACCGAGGTCACAGCCTCGCTCATCTCCCATATCATTCCCGATATTCTGGCATCCGTTACGGGTTCTGTCACGGCTGCGCAAAGCTTTAAAAGCAGCTGCATAATACCTATTTTAATAACAGGCACAACGCATATTCCCGCCATAATTATAATACCCGACACACCCACGGCATTTTTGAGAAGCTTTGCAGATGATATAACCGTGTCAAGCGTGTCCGACAGAAATCCGCCCACAACCGGAACAAGACTTCCCACTGCAAATTTTATGGTTTTCGCTCCGACAGCGTCCAACGCTGATGACGTAAAGCCATAGATAGCATTGATACCTGTAAACAGTGTTATAACAAACGCCATAAGCCATTTTGTAACCGATTTGATTATTTTTATAAAACCCGAAATTTTCGTTTTATCCCCGACATTGCCCGCAACCGCCAGTACCGCTGAGAAGGTCATAAGCGGCACAAGGCAGCGCTCTATAACCAGTGACACAACATATACCGCGGCAGACAGTACAGGCTCAAATGCGGCCGCGCTGACAGATTTGCAGCATGCGAATAATGTAATCATCAGCACCGGCGTGAGCTTATCCATAAACGAGGTCATATGCCCAATCACCTCGGTTCCGTAGGACAATGCCGTTGCAAAGCAGTTAAGAGTAAGACCGCTTATAACAGTAAAAAACATAAAAAATGATGCTTTGCCGCCCTCATTTTCACCCAATGCGGAATTGAGCGTGCTCACGGTTGAAGAAAGAAGCGCCATAACCAGAATCGCCGCGGCGCTTGAAGAAAAATCTCTTATTTCCTCCATAATTCCGTCAGAGAGATTATTCAGTATATCCACAGGATTAAGCGAAAATTTGCCCGTCATAATATCCGATGCGGTGCTCTCAAATAAATCATAACCCTCTATGGACGGCACGTCGAAGGCGTGTACCGGACAGCACAGCGCGAACATCAGTGTAAAAACAAAAACAGCTCTGTAAAGCTTTTTCATATCCCGTTCACCACCTTTACACATAACCGCAAAAACGATGTCATAACAGGCATTGTGAGCGCCAGAATACATATCTTTCCCGCTGCCTCAACCTTTGACGCAACCGCATTCTCCCCGCTGTCCCGCAGTATTTCCGCGGCAAACTGCGCGATATATGCCATACCCGCCGCCTTGACCGCTATTGCAAAATATTTTATATCAACACCGCATTCCTCCGTGATCTCCCTCAGCTCGGAAACTATTCCTCCCGCGCCCTCTATTATCTGCGCAAGAATTATAACGGAGGTGACAAGAGAAACCATCACCGCAAATTCAGGTCTTTCCTTACGCACCGTAAGCGCCAGCATACCCCCCATAAAGCCTATTCCCGCAATACGTATAAGCTCATTCATAGATTAAATATCCGCTTTACGGACTCAAACAGCTCGCCGATGCGTTCGGTAAGGATAAACAGCACCACCACCAGCCCCGCAATCGTTATAAGCAGAGCCTGCTCATCCCTGCCGGCGCGCGAAAGCAGCT
>JBJEIV010000054.1:0-4061 GCA_051877395.1 Candidatus Ornithomonoglobus sp. | reverse complement strand
GAACGGAGATACATATACCGTATCGATAACAACAGAATAATTTAATAGCAATTAACGCCAATCAGACCATTTGCGGTTGGCGTTGTTTGTGTGTTTGGAGGAAGGATATAATGGATAAGAAAGGCAGATACGGCGAGTACGGCGGTCAGTATGCGTCGGAAACGCTGATGAACGCGCTGATTGAGCTTGAGGCGGCATTCGAAAAGTATAAGGATGACGAGGACTTTTTAAAGGAGCTTAATTATTATCATAAGCAGTATACAGGCAGACCGTCGGTTCTCTATTATGCCGAAAAAATGACAAAGGACCTCGGCGGCGCAAAGATTTATCTCAAGCGCGAGGATCTTAACCACACAGGCGCGCACAAGATCAATAATGTTATCGGTCAGTGCCTTCTGGCAAAGAGAATGGGAAAGAAAAAGGTTATCGCGGAGACAGGCGCGGGACAGCACGGTGTCGCTACCGCGACCTTTGCGACGGTTCTCGGTCTTGAATGCGATGTGTATATGGGTATTGAGGACACGCAGCGTCAGGCGCTTAATGTGTTCAGAATGGAGCTTCTGGGGGCAAAGGTGCATCCGGTCACATCAGGCTCGGGCGTCTTAAAGGATGCGACAAACGAGGCCATGAGACAGTGGACGGCTCATGCTGAAGACAGCTTTTATGTGCTCGGCTCCGCGCTCGGACCGCATCCCTATCCGGCGATAGTAAAGCACTTCCAGAGCGTAATTTCGATTGAAACAAGAAAGCAGATACTTGAAGCTGAGGGCAGACTGCCCGACGCGGTAATGGCGTGTGTCGGCGGCGGCTCAAATGCGATAGGTATGTTTGCGGACTTTATAGACGAGCCGTCAGTGGCGCTGTACGGCGCGGAGGCTGCCGGTGAAGGCGTTGACACGGAAAAAACGGCCGCGTCGCTTACCTGCGGCACAGTGGGTGTTCTGCACGGAATGAAGTCGATATTCCTTCAGGATAAGGGCGGAAACATTGTTCCGGTATATTCGATCTCGGCGGGACTTGACTATCCGGGTATAGGACCCGAGCATGCAATGCTCCGGGATACCGGAAGGGCAAAGTATATGCCGATAACCGACGCCGAGGCAGTTGACGCGTTTGTATATCTTTCAAAGCTTGAGGGCATTATACCTGCCATTGAGTCGGCTCACGCTGTAGCTCTTGCAAGAAAGATCGTACCGACCATGAGTAAGGATCAGATTATGGTGATCTGTATTTCCGGCAGAGGCGATAAGGATGTTCAGTCTGTTGCAAAATATCTTGGCAGGGAAATAGCGGAAAGCTGATTATGGAAAAGGCAAAAATAGAAAGAATAAACGAGCTTGCAAGAAAATCAAGGACCGTCGAGGGGTTGACAGCCGAAGAAAAGGCAGAACAGGCGGCATTGAGAAAGGAATATCTTGCGGCTGTAAGAAAGAGCTTTAAGGCTCAGCTTGACAATATTGAAATTGTCGATTAAAGCAAAGCTTGCATTTAAAAATTTAATGAAAAGAGGTATATGGGAAATGGCATTAATCATTCCTGAAAACTACAGCTCTGACCTTGACGGAAGAACAACGGAGACTGCTATTAAGTTCATAAAGGATACCTTCCAGAAGGAGCTTATTGCGGCAATGAACCTCCAGCGTGTTTCGGCGCCGCTGTTTGTTCGTCCGGAAACGGGACTTAACGACAACCTTAACGGCGTTGAGCGTCCTGTTAATTTTGACGCGCCGTGCGTGGGCGGAGCAAATATTGAAATAGTACATTCACTCGCAAAGTGGAAGCGTCTCACACTCGGCAAGTATAACTTTGAGCCGGGCGAGGGACTTTATACGGATATGAACGCCATACGCCGCGATGAGGAGGTCGACAATCTCCACTCAATGTATGTTGACCAGTGGGACTGGGAGGCTGTTATTGAGAAGGGACAGCGTGAGCTTGCGACGCTCAAGGCTGTTGTAAAGAAGATATATGCGGCAATGCGCAGAACCGCTAAAAAGGTATGCGCGGAGTATGAGTGTCTTAAAAATTACTTTATGGAGGACATAACCTTTGTAACAACTCAGGAGCTTGAGGATATGTATCCTGATGATACTCCTAAGGAGAGGGAGAATAAATTTTTAAGAGAGCACCATGCGGCATGTATTATGCAGATAGGCAAGGTTCTTGAATCGGGCATCCGTCATGACGGACGCGCTCCCGACTATGACGACTGGGAGCTTAACGCCGATATCGTGGTATACTATCCGCTGCTTGACTGCGCGTTTGAGCTTTCGTCAATGGGTATCAGGGTTGATGAAGCTTCGCTCAGATCACAGGTTGAGGAGGCGGACTGCCTTGAAAGACTGGAGCTTGATTTCCATAAGATGATACTCAACAAGGAGCTGCCGTATACGATCGGCGGCGGTATCGGTCAGTCGCGTCTTTGCATGATTATGCTCAATAAGGCTCACATCGGCGAGGTTCAGCAGAGCGTATGGCCCGCGGATATGATTAAGAAATGTAAGGATAACGGCATTAACATAATGGGCTGACCGTTAGCGCAAATAAAATCAACCGAAAGGATTTATAAAAATGAAAACAGTTGTAAAAAGTCTTTATCGTGATACAGAAGCCTACGGAGGGAACGAGGTAACCGTTTCGGGCTGGGTGAGAACTGTCCGCGCGTCAAATAACTTCGGCTTTATCGAGCTTAACGACGGAAGCTTCTTCAGCAGTGTGCAGGTCGTTATCGAGGCGGAAAAGCTTGATAACTATACCGAGCTTGCAAAGCTTAATGTCGGAGCCGCGATTACTGTAACAGGAATACTGGAGCTTACACCGCAGGCAAAGCAGCCGTTTGAGATCAAGGCGGCGGAGGTTGTGGTTGAGGGCCCATCAACGCCGGATTATCCGCTCCAGAAAAAGCGTCACTCCTTTGAATACCTCAGAACCATCGCGCACCTCAGACCGCGCACAAATACCTTTGCCGCGGTATTCCGCGTTCGTTCGCTTATTGCCTATGCAATTCATCAGTTTTTCCAGGAGAGAGGCTTTGTGTACGTTCACACTCCGCTTATCACCGGCAGCGACTGCGAGGGCGCGGGCGAGATGTTCAGAGTAACAACGCTTGATATGGAAAATCCTCCGAAAACCGAGGACGGAAGGGTTGATTATTCAAAGGATTTCTTCGGAAAGAGCACAAACCTTACCGTAAGCGGACAGCTCAATGTTGAGACCTACTGCATGGCATTCAGAAACGTTTACACCTTCGGTCCGACCTTCCGCGCAGAAAATTCAAACACGACAAGACACGCCGCGGAATTCTGGATGATTGAGCCGGAGATCGCGTTTGCAGATCTTGCCGACGATATGGACCTGGCAGAGGATATGTTAAAGTATATCATAAACTACTGTCTTGAAAACGCGCCGGAGGAGATGGAGTTCTTCAACAAGTTTATCGACAAGGGACTCCTTGACAGACTTAACAACGTAGTATCAAACGAGTTCGCGCGCGTGACCTACACCGAGGCGGTAGAGATACTTAAAAAGAACAACGACAAGTTCCAGTACAAGGTAGAGTGGGGCTCGGATCTACAGACAGAGCATGAACGCTATCTTACAGAAACAGTATTCAAGCGCCCTGTTATGGTAACGGATTACCCGAAGGAGATCAAGGCGTTCTACATGAAGCTCAATGATGATAAAAAGACCGTTGCGGCCGTTGACGTTTTAGTGCCGGGCATCGGCGAGATCATCGGCGGCAGCCAGAGAGAGGAAAACTATGACGTTCTCGTTGACAGAATGAACGAGCTTGGTCTTGATCCTAAGGACTACGACTGGTACCTCGACCTCAGAAAGTACGGTACAAACAAGCACGCGGGCTTCGGTCTCGGCTTTGAAAGAGCGGTCATGTATATCACCGGTATGCAGAATATCCGCGACGTGCTTCCGTTCCCGAGAACTGTCGGCACAGCTGAGTTTTAAATATAACATAATAAAAAAGAAAAAAATCTCAAAAATTTTGCTGAATGTATATGCTAAAATGATATGAACCACCTAAGCACATAAAAAAGTTGAGAAGT
>JBJEIV010000053.1:0-4070 GCA_051877395.1 Candidatus Ornithomonoglobus sp. | reverse complement strand
ATGAAACTGATTTTACTATACCTCCGTCATAAACGGTTTTTATGAGCGTTCCGCCTGTAATATTGTTGTCGGCTGAGGTAATTGTCACATTGCCGCTTCCCTCGTCATAGCTCATAGTCACCTTAAACTGCGGCGCATCTGTGGACTTTGGCGTTTCGGTCGGAGTCGGCGTTTCCGTGGGCTTTGGCGTTTGGGTCGGAGTCGGTGTTTCAGTTGGCTTCGGTGTTTCAGTTATTTCTATACCCATAAACTTCTTAGCCTCCGCAACGCTGTAAACGCGTTCTGCCCCTGTTTGGGTACCTCTCACGTAACCGTCCTCTATACTTGAAATGTCCTTATAGGTGTACGAATAATCTGTTGTTTCATAACCCATTTCCGACATACCCGCCGCGATAAACGAAGCCGCCAGAAGCGCGCTGTGCTGCGTAAGGTGCAGGTTATCCGCAACGTGGTAGTTATTCGTTATCCAGCTTTCATCACCCGTGTCTGTTATAGCCTTGTTCGCATAAAGCTGCATATATTTGTTAAGGTCTATACAATCTACACCAATTTCCTCCGCGAAAGCGTACATTGCGTTAGTGCCGGTGTCCGCGCTGTAGGTAAAATACGTTCTATGCTGATATTTTGCGTTATACACGGGACTTATTATAATCGGTGTAACGCCCTTTGATTTCGCCGCGTCGCAAATGTTTTTCATATGCATTTTCATATCGTCAACACTTATGGCGTTTGACGAGCTGACTGAATCGTTAATGCCGAAATCAATCAGTATTGTGTCGCCCTCGCGCATAAGAGTGTTTATTGACTCAAAGCACTCGTCATACCACGTTTTAACCGTAGCCGACGGCTGTCCCCAATTCGCTGTAGAATATTTATCTGAAAGGAATTTATCAAGCTGCATTCCGAAGCCTGTCATCATGATTTTATCGCTTTGAAGGTCATCTCCCTCACTGTCAATTGGGTAGTAATTCGCCGATTCACTGTCGCCGGCAATCCATACAACAGGTTTCCTGAATTTTTCCGGCACACGCACAAGCTCTATTGACGCAATACGCTCATTAGCGCCGGACGTGTTGCCGAATGTAATGTATGTGCTGCCGTCAACAAGCGATATTCCGGGCGCGCTCATAAGTCCCGAGCCTGACGGTCGGTTCTGTGAGCCGCTTGATGTGGTGTTATTTATAATCTGCACTCCGTTAGCATAAATATCGGCTCTTGCTCCGCCCTTTCTGTATACCTCTATATCATAATAACCCTTCGGCAGGTCAATTTTGATTGGATTTTCATCAACCCTGCAGCCGTTTTCATTTATGCTGTAGCTGCCGCCGCTTACAAGTCCGTAGCCGCTGTCCGCTGTGTATGAGTTTTCGCCTACCTTGACATAACCCTTTATATACTCGTCTGTGGGATCTGTCTGATTAGTAAACTCAAATTTATACTCGGGAACTATTGTAACCTCGCCGCCGGAGGTATTTGTAATCTTGCCGTCATCCGCTGTAACAGTTTCATAGCTGCCATCCGCCTTATACATACGATAATTTGAATTACCGTACATTTTCAGTGTTGAAACATCTATGGTTTCTGCCGAGGATGTGATTTCAAACACGCCCTCAACAGGCATTGGAGTTGCCTCAATATCTGCTGCCGGTTCCGGATAATCAGTCCATGCTCCCGTATTGTAAAGCGTAACCGCCGTATTATTTCCCGCAATTTCACCTATGGAATTGTACGCCTCTTGATAATAGTGATACTGGTCGCGCATCAGAGCAGCGTATTCATCAGTATAGAACGACGCCACTGCTGTTATATTTTCTTCTGTGTCGGCTAATTCCTTCTGCGCAAGATTTACCGCCTTATAACGCGGGTCTTTTATCTCGTCTATTGCAGCCGCGCCGCTTGTCTTGCAGTGACCTATTCTTACAATAAACATATCCGTAAGTCCCGTATTGGACTTCATTGCTTCAAAAATCGCTTTTGTATTTGATTTGTACGTGTCAACGCTCACACTGTTGTCCGCGTCCGCCTCGCCCTGACACCATACCATAAACTGCCTGCCTATCGTATAACCGCAGCTTTCGAGATACTCTTTAGCCTCGTTATATCTTGCCGCCGCCTCGGTCATTTTATCTGCGCTCGTCCAGTAGCTCGTCGCCGTGCCGCCGCGCGAACACTGCACTCCGACAACCGGCACTCCCGATACCTCATAATAGCTTTCCATAAATGCCGATACCATATCGCCGCCTCTGCGGTCTGCTCCGTCGCTGCCCGCGTCGTTTACCGCGCTGTTATTTTCATACTTTCCGAACGGCTCCGAAACGGTCGTAAGTACGCCCGGCTCCGTTACCGAATGATATTCAAAGCCGTGTCCCGGTTTACATTCGGTCGCGTCGGCGTAGTCGCCTCGTCCCGCCATATTTGACTGTCCCATAAATATCGCAAGGTCAACGGTCTTGCCGCCCACAGCGTCCGATAAAATCCAGTCCGCCGCGTCCGCTGCGGCTTTTTCGTTGATTTTATGTCCGTCAAACGGATATTCGGTGTAGCGCGTGTCAATTTTAGCCGTTTGCAGGCGATTAACCATTGCTTTTACCTCCGCGACAGGCGTTATTTCGTCCTCGTACCCCGAAAACGCCCATATCTTGCCGGTTGCCGGTGTTGTGTCACCTTTTCCCGCGATTGTGATAATTTTATCCGCGCCCGATGAAAGCGCCGCCGCCGCATTTTTCGACTGACCGACAACTATTACAGTTGATGCGTTATATGTCTCTTTTACCGCGCTTACAAGCGCTGAAATATCGTCAAACAAACCGTCTGTCTGCGGAGCTATAAGCGCAGCCTTGCCGTCAAGTGTGTCAAACAGCGGCTTTGCGTCGTAAAGCTGCGAATATGTGTCTGTTCCGGCTCTCAGCTCGCTTGCTAAATAAATTACCGCCGGCGCGCCGCTCTGCGCCTTTACCTGACAGGTAAAGCCCGCGATTGTTTCCGTTTCGTATCCCGTCGTAACAGTCACCTCAGCCGGCGGCTCGGTTGAGTCAAATTCTTCAATTTTAAGGTTATCTACTGAAATATATCTGTCAGCGGCGGTTTTTGAACGCGTTGAAGAAATTTTAAGCCATTTAAAGTCCGACACAGTCCCCTCAGGTATGTCCGCCGTAAACACAGTTGTTCCTACAGTTACAGTCACCTTTCCTGCTTTGTAGTCAATGTCGGTCTTTATATGATGTGTGCCTACTCCTCCCCATGCAATGCGAACAGCTGTATAATCCGCAGCTGTTTTGCCGCATATGACGAGTCCTTTCACTGACGTATAATCGTCACTATACGGATGAACCTGAAAATCCACAATAGTTTCCTCACTGTTGCCTATAGAGAAATTAAAATACTGCTGACCGAGTGCTTTAGAATGGTCTGCTGCATCAAATTCTACAGTAACGTTATTTCTTACGGCATTTTCCATGTCAATCGTAAGTGTACCCGTAGATGTGGAGTCAGCCGGAAATTGAACCTCTCCGTCCGACCATACCGCATTTCCGCCCATTACAGGCATATTTTTGCCTGATGTCGGCGGCTCAGCTGTAAAATTCCAAGTTGTTGAGGGCGATATGTATTCTGCCTCATCACCGCCGTCATCCGGAGCGGTCGTAGCGTCCGTATCATCTCCGCCGTCATCATCTCCGCTCGACTGCGACGGAGTAAATGTGAGCGAGCTTATGTATGTGCCGCTTATTCTCTGTCCAATCTGAAGCTTTTGTCCGGCTGTAAGCGCTATCGTTGCCGTACCCGCGCTCTTATTGTACGAGGTATATGTTCCGTCAATATAATAGTTATATGCGTTGGCATAAAAGGAGGCCGTGCCGTCTGACGGCGCGGTAAATTCGATATATGAACCGTTTGTATAAGCGCCTTTACCATTGTTTCCTCCTGTCAGATATACCGTACCATCTGCGCTGACGTATGTATCCGCATATGTCAGATACGCGGTTGTGTAATCGTCAAGCGCAATTATATCTGTTGCCGTGCCGTATGTTGTTTGTACATTGTCCTTTACAAGCTGTGTAAAATTGCACGAA
>JBJEIV010000052.1:0-4080 GCA_051877395.1 Candidatus Ornithomonoglobus sp. | reverse complement strand
GTCCGTATGTATCAATACGATCATAACATCAATTCTCTATAAGGCAAGTCCTGACGAGGTAAAGCTTATCATGATTGACCCCAAGCAGGTTGAGCTTGGAGTTTATAACGGTATACCGCATCTTCTTATTCCGGTTGTGACGGAGGCGAAGAAGGCGGCGGGCGCGCTCAACTGGGCGGTACAGGAAATGATGCACCGCTATGAGCTGTTTAAGGAAACAGGCGTGAGAAAGCTTGAGGGCTATAACAAGCTCATGGAGAGCACGGGCGGCGAAAAGATACCGCAGCTTGTGATCATAATAGACGAGCTTGCAGACCTTATGATGGTTGCCGCCAAGGAGGTAGAGGATTATATCTGCCGTCTTGCGCAGCTTGCAAGAGCGGCGGGTATCCATCTTATCATAGCGACACAGCGACCGTCGGTTGACGTTATCACAGGTCTTATCAAGGCAAATATCCCGTCAAGGATAGCGTTCTTCGTTTCATCACAGGTGGACAGCCGTACAATTCTTGACAAAGCTGGCGCGGAGAAGCTTTTAGGTATGGGCGATATGCTCTATTTCCCGACAGGCGCGCGTTCAACACGGCGTGTGCAGGGCGCGTTCGTATCAGACGGCGAGGTTGAAAGAATTATTGACTTTATAAAGGGCACATCTCCGCAGACACATTATAGCGAGGACCTTGCGGAGCATATCGAGCGTATTCAGCTAGGTGAAAACGGTGTTACACCCGATAAGGAAGAGGACGGAGACGCGCTTCTGCCTGACGCAATTCAGCTTGCTGTGGAGCTTGGCAAGATCTCAACCTCAATGGTACAGCGCCGTTTAAGTGTCGGCTATTCGAGAGCGGGACGAATTATAGACCAGATGGAGGCAAGAGGGATCATATCTCCCGCCAACGGCTCAAAGCCTCGTGATGTGCTTATTTCACATGCAGATATGGACACGTACCGTTCAGAGGACTTAGTCGGGGAGGGAGACTATGGAGAAGAATGATTTCCTTCCCGTGTCGAGAGAGGATATGGAAAAACGCGGCTGGGATTACTATGATTTTCTCTATATCATAGGCGACGCCTACGTTGACCATCCCAGCTTCGGACACGCGATAATTTCACGGCTGCTGGAGTCGCGCGGCTACCGTGTTGCGATATGCGCACAGCCTGACTGGCACAGCCCGGAGCCGCTTAAAAAATACGGCAGACCGCGGCTCGGAGTTCTTGTAAGCGCGGGAAATATAGACAGTATGGTAAACCACTATACCGTAAACAAAAAGCGCCGTCATGATGACGCGTATTCACCCGAAAACAAGTCCGGGCGCAGACCCGACAGGGCGACAATAGTATACTGCAACAGAGCGAGGGAGGCTTTCGGAAAGATACCGATACTCATAGGCGGAGTTGAAGCAAGTCTCAGACGCTTTGCGCATTACGATTACTGGGACGATAAGATACGCCGCTCAATACTGGTTGACAGCGGAGCGGATATACTCATGTACGGCATGGGGGAGCGGCAGATTGTGGAGCTTGCCGATATGCTCAACATGGGCGTAGAGGTTGAGAACATGATCACCGTACCCGGAACCTGCTTTATGTCATCATGCGCGGACGGCTATAAGGAAATACCGTCCTTTGAGGAATGCGCCGCCGATAAGATAGCGTACGCGATTTCGTGCAGAGAGCAGTATCTTGAGCAGAATCCGTATATTGGCGAGCCGCTTGCGCAGAAGCACGGCGGCCGCTATCTTATACAGAACCCTCCGCAGCCGCCGCTTGACACCTATGAGCTGGACGAGATAGCGGAGCTTCCGTATATGAGAAATTACCACCCCATGTATAAAGCGTCGGGCGGTATCAAGGCGATTGAGGAGGTCAAATTTTCTCTTTCAATGAACCGCGGCTGCTACGGCAACTGCAATTTCTGCGCCCTTGCGTTCCATCAGGGGAGAATGGTGACCTCAAGAAGCGACGAGAGCCTTATCAAAGAGGCAAAGCTGATGATCAAGGACCCCGATTTCAAGGGATATATTCATGACGTTGGCGGACCTACCGCAAACTTCCGTGACCTCGCGTGCGCAAAGCAGGCAAAATACGGAGCTTGCAAAAATAAGAGGTGCCTGTGGCCGGAGCCGTGCAAAAACATGAGGATCGACCATACAAGGTATCTAAACCTTCTGCGGAAGCTCAGGGCGCTGCCGGGAGTTAAAAAGGTGTTTATAAGGTCGGGTATACGTTTTGATTATCTGCTTGCGGATAAGAACGACACGTTTTTCAGAGAGCTTTTAAAATACCATACAAGCGGACAGCTGCGGGTCGCGCCGGAGCATGTTTCGGACAACGTTTTGCAGTATATGGGCAAGCCGTCAAGAAAGGTTTATGACAGGTTCATGGACAAGTTTCATAAGCTTAATGATGAAATGCGCCTTAATCAGTACGCGGTACCATATCTTATGTCAAGCCACCCCGGCTCGACAATGAAGGACGCGATAAAGCTTGCGGAATATCTCAACGAGCACAGGCTGAACCCGGAGCAGGTTCAGGACTTTTATCCGACACCGGGAACGATTTCAACATGTATGTATTATACCGGACTTGACCCGTTTACAATGAAGCCGGTATATGTTCCGAGATCCAAAAAGGAAAAGGAGGCGCAGCGGGCGCTTCTCCAGTTTAAAAAGCCGGAGAATTATGAAATTGTCCGTAGAACGCTTATTGAGTGCGGCAGGGAGGACCTTATCGGATTTGCGCCGAGATGTCTTATAAAGCCGTTTAAGGAAGATTTCAATAAAGATAAAAATAATTATAAAGGAAAAGGTGATAAACATGGCAATGCTTCTGAAGGGAAAAGAAGTTTCGGCAAGAATCAAAGACGAGATGAAGGAAGAGGTAAAAAAGCTTCAGGCGCGCGGAATAAATCCGGGTCTGGCGGTAATACTGGTTGGAGAGGATCCGGCAAGTCAGGTGTACGTAAGAAATAAGAAGCTTGCGTGTGAATATATCGGCATAAACTCATTCGAGTATGTTCTTCCGGCGGACACAACGCAGGAGGAGCTTATCGAGCTTATAGAAAAGCTCAACAAAGACGATACCGTATCGGGTATTCTGTGCCAGCTTCCCGTGCCGGAGCATATAAACGAGGAGGCTATTATAAACGCGATCGATCCGAAAAAGGATGTCGACGCATTCCATCCGGTAAATGTCGGAAAGATAATGACGGGCAATTATGACTTTGTTCCGTGTACTCCGGCGGGCGTTATGGAGCTTATAAAGGAAAGCGGAATTGATGTTAGCGGTAAGGAATGTGTTGTTGTAGGACGTTCAAATATTGTCGGAAAGCCGATGTCAATGCTTCTGCTGCACAAGAACGGAACCGTTACGATCTGCCATTCAAGAACGCAGAACCTTGCCGAGAAAACAAGGAACGCCGATATTCTCGTTGCGGCGGTAGGTATTCCGAATTTTATAACAGGCGATATGATAAAGCCAGGCGCTGTGGTAATTGATGTGGGCATCAACAGAATCGCGCCGAAAAAGCTTGTCGGCGACGTTGAGTTTGAGAGCGCGGAAAAGGTGGCGGGTGCGATAACTCCGGTTCCGGGCGGCGTAGGTCCGATGACAATCGCGATGCTTATGAAGAACACGTTAAAGGCGGCAGAGGTCAATAAGACGAAATAAGTCGTTATTTTAACTGAATACTCACAAAAAAATCCCATAATAAACGGATTTTGTGAATATTTTCTACAAAATTTTGAAATTTGATTGACATGTTTAAAAATTTGATGTATACTTAAATATGTCAAAAACCAAATCAAAACTAATTCGGATAAAAATATTACTTAAATCCGAAGAGAGGAGATATTTTAAATGACATTTGAAAACGCATTGAAAAAGATTCAGGCTAAGTTTGCTGAGATAGACGGTACAAAGCTTGCAGATATGGCTGTACAGGTTGATCTTACAGATGAGGATTGCAGCGGTACATTATACTTCAAGGTTACCAATGGTGTAATTGATGTACAGGGTTATGATTATCGTGATAACGATGCTGTAATTGACATAGCAAGAAAGGCGTTAATGGATATCCTT
>JBJEIV010000051.1:0-4102 GCA_051877395.1 Candidatus Ornithomonoglobus sp. | reverse complement strand
CAAAAACTACGGACAGCACGGACGCGCTCGGAAAAGCCGAGTGGAGCATAGACGATGAATTCGCCGAGGGTGTGAGTATAGCGTCAAGCGGCAATCAGAACGCGGTACTGACGATTGACAGCACGGCGTCATCGGGAGAGCTGCCCATACGCTGCACTATTGGCGGCAAATCGAAGGTAGTTACGATAAAGCTTACCGGCACAAAGGACTCTATAGCGTTCACGAACGCGCCGACAGGCGTGCAGGCAGGCGCTTGTGCAGCCTATTCGGCGGTACTGCGCGACGGTAACGGAAATAATAAATCGGACATAGTAACCTACGCGCTTTATAACGCGGACAATACAGCCGCAGTGACTCCGACAGGCGTAACTCTTAATTCAAGCACCGGCGAGCTGACGGTTTCCGATACAGCCGAAGCGCAGATTATCGGTATCCGCGCAACGAGCGGTGATATAAGTAAATTTATGAGAGTTAATATATACAATCTAAAATTCGTGTTCGGAACGGATACCGTAACGGACGGCTATACGCCGATTAACGCTTCAACCATTTACAGCGATAACCGCGGCTACGGAATTGAAGGCTCGGCGGCGTCGGGCGCGGACGGCGGAACACTGTCAAGCCTGACGTTTAAGGTAAAACTTGAAAAGGGCAAGGTATATACGGTTACAACGAAATACAAGGGCAGTATTGTGTGCGAGAAAATCAATTCATCTCTCATCGGCTTTGAACGGACAAAATCGGCTCTTGAAAGCGACACCTACGATGTCGCGGTATTCGGCGATGATATTATGGATATAAGCGTAGGCGCGGACAGTGAGATAGCGTCGGTTGAAATTACTCCGGTCACAAAAACAGCGGCTCAAAAGCCCGATTGGTGGACAATCGGCGATTCAACGGTACAGCAGAACGGCTCGTGGGGCTACACAATAGCGTCAACGGCAACAACTGATTTATCGAAATATCCCGCGCTTGCCGAGGTTATAAGCGGGTTCCATAACAGTGGAAAAGCCGGAGAGCAGCATAAAAACTTCTACTCAAACGGCAGATTGAACGCTATTCTGACTCAGATGAATCCCGGCGATGTTGTTTCAATAAGCGGCATGGGTACAAACGACTCGTCAAGCACAAAGGAGCAGTTTAATGGATATGACGAGGCATATGTCAACGCGATAATAGATATGGGCGGCTATGTAATCTTAGGGTCATACACGCCGGCAGGCAACTACGGCGCGACAGCAGGCAAGGTCTATGACGCGGACACGATGACCTTTAAGGGCAAGAGGACAAACGCGTATGACCAAGCGATACGCGAGCTGTACGACGAAATAAAGGACAATCCAAACGTGCTCGGTTTTGTTGATATAGGACAGATGGCGGACGATAAAATGACCGCGGACGTAAAAGCGGCGTATGACGCGGCAATCGCAGACGGAGAAGCAGCGGCACGCGCTGCGGCGAATGCAAAGGCGGAGGAAATGATGGCGTGGTGGAAGGACTACAACCATTATTACACGACATTTTCAAATTACATTCTGCCCGACATAACGCAAGCAGTTGCAGAGCTAATAAAAACGATAGATAATTGAGAGGAGTCAGCAAATGGGAGAGCGTGAGTATTCCTCACGCTCCCGCCGGACAGCAAGTCCGACAAGGGCTATGACTGCGACATAATCTATGGAGATTTACATAAAGATAAATACAGCTTACAGTAACACAACTCTTAAATCAAAAGGGATGAAATGGTAATTCGTACCGGTTAAAGTTAAAACCGGTTGCTGAATTCGAGCAGCATTTCAGGCATAACTTTGATTTATATGTTGTGTTTTCTGTATTGCAAGGGTGACATCCCCGTTTCACGCTTGAACGTGGACGAAAAATAATTGCTGTCGTTAAAACCACACTCAAAAGCTATTGCTTTTACGGACATATTCGTATTTGCAAGAAGTTCTTTTCCGTGTTTAAGGCGAATTATTCTTAGGTATTCTAAAAAACCGAAGCCTGTATGCTTCAAAAAGATATGCGATAAATATGATGGACTCAAATGCAGCATTTTGGCAGAGCTGTCAAGTGTTATTGGCAGCTTGAAATTTTCGTTAATATATCTCACAAGACGTTCCACAGAAGGGTTGCTGAGATTTGTATCCTTATAAGCATATTTATTGTGATTGCGTATAAAATGCGAGAGTAAGAGATTTATACAGCATTTTATATTATCTAACGCGATATTGTCACCCTTGCGAAGCTGATCCCATTCATTAAATATGGCAACAAATAATTTATCGGTAAAGTTTAGAGCTGCAGGCGCATAAGCTCGCTGCTCAAACAGAATACGCATTTGATTTTGGACAGACGGCATTATAAATTCATCCGTGAAGTTTATTACAAACCTCTCATACTTATCGGATATGTGTTGTGTTTTATGAAGAATGTTTTTGTCTATAAAAATCAGTGTTCCGCCGGTTAATCTATAAGTATTTTCCTTTACAAAAACCTTACGGCTGCCGTTGCGCACATACATAATTTCATAGTTATTTTCACAATGATAATCACTGTCCGGGATGGCGGCTGAGCTTACGCCGTAACCAAAACCGAACCCATTTATATATTCTTGTTGATACATATAAATCCCTCCCATATTTATTATAACATTAAAACGCAAAAATTTCAAGTTTTTCTTAAATGAATTGTAAGAATTTCAATGAAAATATTAAATTTTTAATATATAATTAAATAAAATATATAACAAGGGATAGGGAGAGAGTCTTTATGAAAAAGCTTATACCACTCATATCCGTCATGTTTTTAATATGCGGCGTAACGGGAGGATATGCGGCGGGCATCAACTGCATTGTTTCATTTGACGGGAAGAACGTAAAAGTGGTTACGGAGGACGTTAGTGCAGTGCTGTATGCGGCGGCATATGAGGAAAACGGAGGTCTGAAAACTGTGGAAAGCTTTACTTTCGATACGGTCGGGGAACACACAGTATCGCTGAAAAACGAAGCGGACAAGGTCATGCTTTGGGATGAGAATATGAAGCCTTATGATATGAAAACGCCGTCAACGCTGTCACCGGAGTCGAACCTCAAGCTGGACAGAAGTACATATTCGCTTTATGTAGGCAACAGCAGGACACTGAGCGGTTGGGAAAGCTACGGTGATTATTTTACATTAAATGCGGATATATTGACGGATGCTTACTGCGGTAATGATATTGAATGGTCGGTAAGCGATGAAAGTATTATCAAATTGAAATCGGAAGAGGGAGCTGCGGCGGAAATACAGGCGCTCAGAACGGGTTATGCCGACGTGTGCGCAGAACTGCCTGATGGGAGTAAGGCGGTCTGCCGCATATCTGTAATTGATAATTACTGCCGCTTGACTGTACAGAGAATCGAGTTTAACATTGATGATCTGACTCTAACTGCGGGAGGCACGGCTAAAATCAAACCTATTTTATATCCGAAATCCGTATACGGAAACGGTATGCTTGACGAAACACTTGTGTGGTCAAGCTCGGATACATCTGTTGCGGAGGTTTCTGAGGACGGTACCGTAACGGCAAAAGCCTGCGGAAATGCCGTAATTACAGCCAAATCCAATGATGTCGGAAGAGAGGCAAGCTTGAATGTAACAGTTACCGACAGCGGGACTGTGAGAGGAATCACGCCGGATCGAAATGGTATAACAGATATTTATGTCGGTGAGCAAGTACAGCTCTCGGCAGACACCGGCAGCGAATGCGATATAATATGGAAATCCGAGAACAGCTATATAGCGGACGTTGACGAAAACGGACTTGTAACCGGTCGCTCAAACAGCAATAAGCAAGCAGTGACCGATGACGGCGCAAAGGTTACGGAGGAAGAAGGAACGGTAAAAATTTATGCTACTACTGCCGAGGGTGGATATACTGCGGAATTTGAACTGTGTGTTCATAACGCTCAGCCCGAGGTGCAGGGTGTGGATATTGAAGCGGACAATATTGTTATTACAAAGGGGATGATAAAAAATATTACAGCGGTGATATTGCCGGCAAATATATTGGAGCAAAGCGTTGAGTGGACTTCCGATAATGACAATGTAGTTACGGTTGCAA
>JBJEIV010000050.1:0-4155 GCA_051877395.1 Candidatus Ornithomonoglobus sp. | reverse complement strand
AATCTGAAATTTATTGGACAGGCAACAGTTCCCGTTTTATGGCACGCAAGATATGCGAAAACAAATTCCGGACAGTTCTGGAGCTGGAACATTACGACATCGCCCTTGTGTATGCCGCTTTCGAGGATCGCGTTCGCAAGCTTGTTTGCCTCCGCGTTAAGCTCCGCATATGACCAGCGGCGGCCTGTTTCGGGGTCAAATAACGCCTCGCGGTTGCCGTAGCGCATCACGTTTCTCATAAAGCCTGCAAGCCATGTGTACTCGCCCTCGAAATACTGCTTGAAGGCATCAAGTCTTTTTGATTTTGTGTCTGCTGTGAATTTTGACTTTGCCGCGCACAGGGCAGATTCGAGCGAATCAAAAAGTGAATTTATATCATCGCTTGTATATTCGTAGTTTGATCTGTTCGCACAGTTTTCAAGCAGTCTGATCGTGTCAAGTATTTTGTCTTTTCTTGCCGCAGCGATTCTGTCGAAACGCTGTTTTTTGTTTTCCTTATCCATGTTTATTGCTCCTTTGATAGATTTATTTGATACCCGTATTTTATCACTAAATAATTGAGATGTCAAGAATATTTTTAAAATATTGTAAATATATTTGAAGTTTTGAGTAGTTTTACGCAATATTTCGAAAATATTGTGAACAAAGTGATAAATTTTATATTTTTGTAGCTTTTAGGTTGACAAATAGTATATTGGCTGATATGATGTATATAGGAGGTGACAGCCATGACGGAAATTAAAATAGATAAGGAGCGTTGCAAGGCATGCGGCTTGTGCGAAAACGTTTGCCGCTTGGGCGCTGTTAAGATTGACAGGAAGGCTGACGCAAGATACGGAGACGGATGCGCCGTCGTTACCGACGCGTGTGTCGGATGCGGTATGTGCGCTTTGATATGTCCGGATATTGCAATCGAGATAAGGAGTGTTAATAAATGAAGAAATTAATGAAGGGAAATGAAGCTCTTGCCGCGGCTGCTATTCACGCCGGTGTAAAATGCTTTTTCGGCTATCCCATTACGCCGCAGACGGAGGTGGCGGCGTATATGGCAAAGCATCTGCCGGAGCATGACGGAGTTTTTTTACAGGCGGAAAGTGAAATCAGCGCCATTAATATGGTATACGGTGCGGCAGGCGCGGGCTTCCGCGCGATGACATCATCCTCATCACCGGGCATAAGCCTCAAGCAGGAGGGAATAAGCTATATTGCCGGCTCCGATCTGCCGTGCGTAATTGTTAACGTTATGCGCGCCGGCCCCGGACTGGGCGGTATTCAGGCGTCGCAGTCGGATTACTTTCAGGCTGTAAAGGGCGGCGGACACGGGGATTACAGACTTATTGTCCTCGCTCCGTCAAGCGCACAGGAAATGGCTGAAATGACGGTTACCGCATTTAATCTTGCGGATAAGTGGCGTATGCCGGCTATGATTCTCGCTGACGGCATGGTGGGACAGATGATGGAGCCTGTCGATATGGACCTGCTGCCGGAGGTAGAGCATTACGATAAGCCCTGGGCTGCGAGCGGCAAGGGAAAAAGAGCGGAGCATAATATAATCAACTCACTGTACCTCACACCGCAGGAGCTGGAGGATATGAACGCCGCAAGATGGCTGAAATATGAGAAGATCAGTAATGAGCTTCCCGACTGGGAGGAGTTTATGACAGAGGATGCCGATATAATTGTTACAGCTTACGGAATTGCGGCGCGTATTGCAAAGGCTGCCGTTAAAAGGGCGAGAGCAGAGGGGATAAATGCCGGACTTATCCGTCCGAAAACCCTGTGGCCGTTCCCGTCAAAAGCGTTCGACAGAGATATAAAAAAGGTACTCTGCGTTGAGCTCAGCCGCGGGCAGATGGTAGAGGACGTAAGACTTGCCGTAAACGGACGCGCGGAGGTGGAGTTCTACGGAAGATGCGGCGGTATGTGCGTCGACGAGGAAGAAATACTTGAGAACATAAGGAGGATTGCCGGATGAGTACCTATACTAAACCAAAATCAATTCTTGATAAGCCGTTCCATTACTGCCCGGGCTGCGGACACGGAATAGTCCATCGCATTATCGGCGAGGTGATGGATGAGCTGGGTATTGAAAACGATACCGTTGCCGTTGTGCCTGTAGGCTGCGCGGTTATGGCTTATGACTATTTTGCCTGTGACTGTATGGAGGCGGCGCACGGACGCGCTCCGGCTGTTGCGACAGGAGTTAAGAGATGTATGCCCGACAAGGTAGTGTTTTCCTATCAGGGCGACGGCGACCTTGCGGCTATAGGCACTGCCGAGACTATCCACGCGGCGGCGCGCGGCGAGGCGATTACGGTTATCTTCATTAATAATACAATATACGGAATGACGGGCGGACAGATGGCGCCTACAACACTTCCGGGACAGGTCACCCAGACCACACCCTACGGACGCGACCCATATACGCAGGGCTTTCCGCTTAAAATGTGCGAGATTATGAATCAGCTGGAGGGACCGGCATATATTGAGCGGTGCGCGGTTGATACGCCCGCTGATATCCGCGCAACAAAGAGAGCCGTTAAAAAAGCGTTTGAATATCAGATCGACCAGGGCTCCTATTCGTTTATTGAGATACTTTCTCCGTGCCCTACAAACTGGAAGATGAACCCCGTGGAGGCTATGGCAAGAGTCGGCGGTGAAATGAAGGAATATTATCCTACAGGCGTGTTCAGAGACAGCCTTCAGGGAATAAAGTGAAAGTGAGGCTGCTATGGAATATAAAGTGATAATATCAGGCTTTGGCGGACAGGGTGTGCTGTTTGCCGGAAAAATACTTGCGCAGGCGGCTATGAGCTGCGGACTTAACGTATCATGGCTGCCGTCATACGGACCCGAAATGCGCGGCGGCACCTGCAACTGCCGTGTGGTTATTTCCGACGGGGATATAAGCTCGCCCGCGGTTAAACGCGCCGACGCGCTCATAGCGATGAACAGACCATCTGTTGAAAAATTTGCCGCAGATACCGACGGCATGATAATTACAGACAATAAATTTGTGAAGCTCTGCGGGGGGGAAGCGGAGGTTATCGGAATGGATATGTCCTTATGCGCTGACGGTGAATTAAAGGGACTTGCGAATATGATGCTGCTGGGAGAACTTATAAGGCGAAGCGGTATCGTATCCGAGGAGGCGGCGCGCGGCATTCTCAATATGACGGGAAAGAACGCGGAAAGGAATATCAAGGCATTACAAAACCCCGCTGCATAAGAGCGGGGCGGATGCTTTATCTGTTCAGCAGAAACATCTGACCGATTGCGAGAAATTCACGCAGATATGAGGGGCATATGTTATACCATGCCGTGGGCGCTCCGATGTGATTTAATGTAAAGCCTTGAAGGCGGGCGAGGGAGGCAGCGCGGTATATGTGGAAGTCATTGGTTACAAATACCGTTGTTTTGTTTATAAAACCGCCGTCAACAAGACTGTTTGAAAATCTGAAATTCTCCGTTGTTGAGGTCGATTTGTCCTCTGAAAGTATGCGGCCGCTGCTTACACCGTTTGCGATGAGGTAGCGGCGCATTGCTTCCGCCTCGGATATGTCCTCATCTCTGCCCTGACCGCCCGAAACAATTATTTTACAGCTGTCGTTCTTTTCAAGATATCTGAGAGCCGTGTCAAGTCTTTCGCGCAGTGCGCTTGAAGGCTCCTCTCCGCGCACACCGCAGCCGAGTATAAGAAGATAGTCCTCGCTGTATGTTGCGCTGTTGTTGTTGCCGTAGGCATACAGGAAAATTGTGGTGAAAATCATCAGCGTTCCGCCGAATAATATACATACCGCAAAAAATTTGAAAAGCGTGTGCTTTATCAGCCGTTTTGCGCATTTTACGAATAATGCCGGCAGCAGCAATACAAGCCCGAGAAGAATGGTCAGCAATGCTCCTATGGTGAGGTTTGCGTAAAGCGTTACGCATATGCCGTTAACGGTTATTGCCGCTCCTGCCAGAATACATATAATTCTCAGTACAGTTTTTTTCATATCGTAACCCCTTTCCTTATATACTCATTATATTAAATGCCGCATTAACAGTCAATAAAAATGAAAAAATGTTAGAAAAATGTTTACAATTATGAGATATTGGTTTGAGTTTCCCCAAAAAACAAAACAAAAAAGCCTACAATCTGCATAACTATGG
>JBJEIV010000049.1:0-4172 GCA_051877395.1 Candidatus Ornithomonoglobus sp. | reverse complement strand
ATGAAATGTTACCTTGAACTAAATTATTGTTTACCTGCCTAAAGCCTCCCTCCAAAGCGCCGTAGGCGCGTTGCAGGGAGGCAAGTAAACAATAATTTAACCTCTCAATATAAAATACACTTGCAAAAAAGAGCGTTTTATGATATAGTATAGCATAGAATAGATTTTTTATTTTTTAAGAGGTATGCAATGATTATAGTATCAAATTTAAGTATTAATTTTGACGGACAGCCTTTATTCAAGGATGTTGATTTAAAGTTTACGCCGGGCAACTGCTACGGCGTCATAGGCGCGAACGGCGCGGGAAAGTCAACCTTTCTTCGTGTGCTTTCGGGTGATCTGGAATCGTCTACAGGCGATGTTTTTATCGACCCGAACTGCCGTATGTCGGTGCTCAAGCAGGATCACTTTGAGTTCGACGAGTATTCCGTATCTGATACGGTCATTATGGGCAATAAAAAGCTTTATGATATAATGAAGGAAAAGGACGCCCTTTATATGAAGGAGGATTTCTCCGAGGAGGACGGCCTGCGCGCGGCGGAGCTTGAGACTGAGTTTGCCGAGATGGGCGGCTGGGAGGCTGAGTCGGACGCTTCAAAGCTTATTCAGGGACTGGGTCTTGACGAGAGCATAATGTACAGTCAGATGTCTGAGCTTGGCGGCAATGAAAAGGTAAAGGTACTCCTTGCTCAGGCGCTTTTCGGGCATCCCGATATTATCCTGCTTGACGAGCCTACAAACCACCTTGACATTGAGGCGGTCGAGTGGCTTGAGGACTTCCTTATGGATTACGAGGGTACGGTAATTGTCGTATCACATGACCGTTATTTCTTAAATGTCGTATGTACTCACATGGTAGATATCGACTATGGCAAGATAAAGATGTATGTCGGCAATTATGAGTTCTGGTATGAGTCCTCGCAGATGGTTCAGAGAATGATCAAGCAGCAGAACAAGAGAAACGAGGAAAAGATAAAGGAGCTTCAGCAGTTTATTTCGCGGTTCTCCGCGAATAAGTCAAAGTCAAAGCAGGCTACGGCGCGCCGCAAGATGCTTGACAAGCTCACAGTCGAGGAAATGCCCGCGTCCTCAAGGCGCTATCCGTTTGTAGGCTTTGAGATGGACAGGGAAGCGGGCAGGGATCTTCTTACGGTAACCGATCTGACAAAGACGGTGAGCGGCGAAAAGGTGCTTGATAATGTAAGCTTTTCACTTAATCACGGCGACAAGATCGCGATTATAGGTGAAAACGAAATCGCAGTAACAACTCTCTTGCAGCTGCTTGCAGAGGAGCTGGAGCCGGACGAGGGTACGATAAAATGGGGTGTAAGCACCTCGCGCAGCTATTTCCCCAAGGACAACTCAAAGTATTTTGACGGCTGCACATTAAATCTCTGCGACTGGCTCAGACAGTATTCAAAGCCGGGCTTTGAAACTCAGAACGAAACCTATATCCGCGGATTCTTAGGCAGAATGCTGTTCTCGGGCGACGACGTGTTCAAGCAGGTTCAGGTCCTGTCCGGCGGCGAAAAGGTGCGCTGTATGCTTTCAAGAATGATGCTTTTCGGCTCAAATGTGCTGCTTCTGGATCAGCCTACAAACCACCTTGACCTTGAATCCATAACTGCGGTAAACAACGGTCTTGTCGCGTTCAAGGGAAATGTGATATTCGCATCCCATGACCACGAGTTTATGAACACGATAGCGAACAGAATAATACGCATTAATCCTGACGGTTCTATAACCGACAGAATGTGCACCTATGACGAGTATCTGGAAAAGCTGAAGAACGGAGAGGTATAATGAGTAAGGCAGACGAGCTATTTATAAAAAACTGCCGTGAGATAATTGACCACGGCTTTTCGGACGAGCATCTGGACGTCCGCCCGCATTGGGAGGACGGCGCGCCGGCGCACACGATAAAGCGCTTCGGCATAGTGAACCGCTATAACCTTGCGGAGGAATTTCCCATTCTGACACTGCGCCGCACATATCTAAAAAGCGCGGTGGACGAAATACTCTGGATATGGCAGAAGAAGTCAAATAATATCCATGACCTCCACAGCCACATCTGGGACGCGTGGGCGGACGAGGACGGCTCGATCGGCAAGGCGTACGGCTATCAGCTGGGAGTAAAGCATAAGTACCCGGACGGCGAGTTTGACCAGGTTGACCGCGTCCTGCACGATTTAAAGACAAATCCGGCGTCGCGCCGCATAATGACAAATATATATGTGCATGAGGATTTAAAGGATATGAACCTTTACCCCTGCGCCTACAGCGTGACCTTCAACGTGACAGGAAACAAGCTGAACGCGATACTCAATCAGCGCTCACAGGATATGCTTGCGGCAAACAACTGGAACGTTGTTCAGTACAGCGCGCTGCTGATTATGATTGCAAAGGCGACGGGCTTTGAGCCGGGAGAGCTTGTTCATGTAATAGCGGACGCGCATATATATGACAGGCATATACCAGTAATTGAGGAGATAATATCCAACAAGCCCTATGATGCGCCGGTTCTGTATGTGGCGGACAAGACGGATTTCTATGACTTTACGCGCGAGGATTTTACGCTTGAGAATTACAAATACCACGAATTGAAAACAAAAATACCGGTTGCTATATGATTAAGTAATAAGGAAGAAGGAAACAGATATGACAATAGGATTTATCGGAGCGGGCAATATGGGCGGCGCGATAATCGGCGGTATCGTTTCAAACGGTATAGCAGAGCCGTCGGATATAATTGTCGCTGATCTGAATAAGGAAAAGGTCGGTGAGCTGCAAAAGGAATACGGTATAAAGCAGGGGACTGACAATGCGGCAGTGGCGGGAATGTCGGACATACTTTTCCTGTGCGTAAAGCCGAATGTGATTTATTCAGTAATCGAGGGAATCAAGGACAGCGTTAAGGATAACGCCATTGTTGTTTCGATCGCTGCGGGTCAGCCGATAGAAAAGCTTGAAAAGGCGTTTAAAAAGGATAATTTAAAGCTTGTGAGGGTTATGCCCAACACTCCCGCGCTTGTGGGCGAGGGCATGGCGGCGGTAGTTCCGAATGCGAACTCGGGCGCGGACGATACGGCAAAGGTTCTTGAAATATTTAACAGCTTCGGCAGGGCGGAGCAGGTGACCGAGGGTCTTATGGACGCGGTAACAGCCGTAAGCGGCTCATCTCCGGCATATGTGTTTATGTTCATTGAGGCTATGGCCGACGCGGCGGTCCGGGGAGGAATGCCCCGCGCGCAGGCGTATACCTTTGCGGCTCAGTCCGTTCTCGGCTCGGCTAAGATGGCGCTTGAAACCGGAAAACACCCGGGAGAGCTTAAAGACATGGTATGCTCACCTGCCGGAACTACGATAGACGCTGTTGCGGTGCTTGAGGAAGAGGGCATGAGAGCGGCGGTCATGAAGGCGATGAAGGCGTGCATAGATAAGTCAAAATCGCTGTAAAAAAATATTGACAAATCGCAAAGCTTTTGTTATAATAACAGTAATAAAAGGGAGTAGCAGCATGGCTTAACGGCTGTGTGTACGGTGCGTCACACCCGCCCGGAGGATTATCGGGCAGTATCGTAATGAAATCGCAAGACTTTTATTGTACATAATATATGTGCAATAAGGGTCTTTTCTTTTTGCACATGAAAAAATATTTGATTTACAGAAGAAGGGAAAGAAAAACTATGGTATTAACAGTCATTTTACTTTTAATCGGCTTCGTTCTGCTTGTTAAAGGCTCGGACGTGTTCGTTGACGGCTCGTCGTCGGTGGCAAAGCTGCTTGGTGTTCCGGCGGTAATTGTCGGACTTACGATCGTTTCAATGGGAACAAGCGCCCCGGAGGCTGCGGTAAGCATTACGGCGGGCTTCCGCGGCAGCAATGAGATAGCTATTTCAAATCTTGTCGGCTCAAACTCGTTCAATATGCTTGTTGTAGCGGGTCTCAGCGCGGCGATAACGCCGTTTATGGTGGACAAGGTCGTGCTTAAACGTGACTTCCCGGTGTGTCTTGGCATAATGCTTGTTTCAATCGTTATGTGCCTCGACGGTACGGTGTCAAGGCTTGACGGCGCAATCATGCTTATTATATTTGTATGCTATATCGGCTTTCTTATATACAGCGCAGTCAAAAACCGTGAATCGGCGGTGGAGGATGAAAAGCCTATGTCT
>JBJEIV010000048.1:0-4187 GCA_051877395.1 Candidatus Ornithomonoglobus sp. | reverse complement strand
AGCAGAGTATTTAAAAAGACGGTAGGTATAACTGCCGGGGAATACAGACGGCTTAACAAGAGGTAAAAATCTGCACTGTTTCGGACAACAAAAATTCTGTACGTTTTTTTTAAGATAGTATATAATACAAACGTAAAATATTTAAAGGAGATGTTTTAAAATGAAAAAAATACTATCTTTTATCATTGCGGCGGCAATGACGCTGTCGCTGTCACCGCAGCTTATATTTGCGGAAGAGCAAAATATGCTCGTTGACGGCGCCATAGAAACCGCTGAAAGTATTCCGAACATCAACAACTGGAAGCCGGCTACAGGAGCGTGGCAAAGCGGACTGGGAGACTCGGTAGATATTGAAACGGAGATTGTAAGCGTGGACTCAACGAAGTCGGCAAAAATAACAAACGCGGCAATCTATCAGGCGGTCGGTCTGGAGGCGGGCAGTACATATGAGCTGTCCTTTGACATTTATCTGAATGAGGGCTTTGACAGCGCAAAGCTGGAGTGGGGAATTTTTAATTTTAACGGCGACTGGGTCGGCACAATCGCAGGCGGCTACAGTAAAGGAACCGCTGTTACCGAATCCGATTTTGACACTTCAAAGACGGGAGAATGGCAAAGCGTTAAGATTGCATATGAATGCGCCGAAACAAAGAATTACATCGTAGATTTTTTCTATTCCGGAACAGAGGGGCTCTATGTTGATAATGTATCGCTTGTTCTCACTGCGGCAGCGCCGGAGACACCGGACGTGCCGGATGAAGGACTTCTGAAAAACTACGGCTTTGAAAACGGATCGCTGTCAGCAGGCGATTGGAAGTTTGGCACCCCGAATGTATGGTATGCTCAGAACGCGGTGCTTGACACGGAGACGGTATATGCCGGAAGCAAGTCTGTAAAGATAAGTGACGGAGCTGTCGGACAGAGAGTTGCGCTTGAAGCCGGAAAAAGCTACAAGCTCAGCGCATATGTGTTCTCTTCATCGACAGATGCAAGCTTCAATTTCGGCTTTTATAACGGAACAAAGACATGGCCCATGTCAAATGCGGTAAAGGTAGATGAGGGGTTGTTGGTCAGCACAGCATCTGAGTGGATACAGTACAGCATTGTTCTTGAAAACGCGTCCGCGCAGGATTATGTAGTGGGTGTGTATAACAGCAGCAAGCAAGACATATATTTTGACAACTTTGTATTGGAGGAAGTAACCGCGGAGACGCCTGATAAGGTGTTTGATACTTCAACAGTTAATAAGGGCGCGGCAACCGGTGATGACGGCTCAACAGCGACAGCGTTTGTAACGACGATCACAAACAAAGACACCAAAGACAATACAGTTTCATCGATTTATTGGGAGATAACCTCGGACGAAGTCACAAAAACGACCGAAAAGGAAACGCTTTCGGGCACTGTATTTACACTGAAGCCGGATGCATCGCTGTCAATAGGACTGATGGTACATAATTTATCGGATGAAGACGCGACAGCGGTCGCAGTGGTTGATTAAGGAGGCAAAAGCATGAAAAAATCAGAATATAAATTTCCGGAAATAACCGTAATGAATTTTCAGGAGGAAAATATTATTACAGCAAGCGGTAAGACAGCGGAGGAAAAGCTCATATCAGACGGAGCTTTTAGCGGCACAGAGCATGAGGTAACGGCTGACTGGTCCACGCTTGGTTTTGTGCTTTGAGATTCTTGAATTATGAGCTCTCGAGCCTGCCCGTTCGGGCAGGCTCGTATTTTAGAAATATACTGTAAATCATAATATAAAAGGGAGAGTGGATCAAATGAAACGTCTGATTTCGGGTTTAATATCGGCTGCGATGCTTCTTTGCAATAGCTCAGCCATATGCGCGGAAAACGAAATACAAGCATCTTATACGAATTTGCTGACTGACGGCGCCATAGAAACGGCTGAAAGTATTCCGGACGGTGGCTGGAAGCCGGTTACAGGAGCGTGGAAAAGCGGACTGGGAACCTCGGTAGATATTGAAACGGACATTGTAAGCAAGGACTCAACGAAGTCGGCAAAAATAATAAATGCGGCAATCTATCAGGCAGTCAGTCTGGAGCAGGGCAATACATATGAGCTGTCCTTTGACATTTATCTGAATGAGGAGTTTGACAGCGCAAAGCTGCAATGGGGAATTTTTAATTTTAACGGCTCATGGATCGGCACAATCGCAGGCGGATACAATAACGGAACCGCTGTCACAGACTCCGATTTTGACGCATCCAAAACAGGGGAATGGCAGACCGTCACAATGCTGTTTGACTGCGGCGAGACAAAGAATTATGTTGCGGAATTTTTATATTCGGGAGCCGGAAGCATTTACATAGACAATGCTGCCTTAACGGTAACGGACGTTTCTGAAAACACTCAGGCTCCGGAGGAAACACAAGCCCCGTCACCGTCACCGTCTGCGGACGCGTCTACGGACGCGCCCGAGATAACTGAGCAGCCGCAGAAAAAGCCGGGTGAAAACATACTCTCCGACGCGAGCTTTGAAAGCGGACGCTTGTCGGACGAAAACTCGTGGAAATTTACGGGAGGTACCGATTGGTACGGGTACGGCACCTCCGGGAAACTCGGTATAGAAAGCGGCATTGTGAATTCGGAGGACGGCTTTTCCGTAATGCTCGAGGACGGAATGGCGGGACAAAGGGTATATCTTGAATCGGGAAACAGTTACAAATTATCGGCGCAGATATATCCCACAGTGACAGCTTCAAGCATTAAAGTGGGTTTCTATGACGGCACAAAGACATGGCCCGCTTCAAATGAGGTAAATGTTTCTGACGTGACTCTGGATTGGAGCGGAGAATGGAAAGAAATAAGCGTAACATTTGAATGTACGCAATCGCAGGAGTACATAGTCGGCTTTTATGAATCGCAGGTCGCGGTATATATAGACAATGCTGTATTAACTCAGTTTGTCGGTTACGAAACAGAAAGGATAGTTATACAGGATAAAAAAATATCCGATAACAAGCTTATATACAATGTCGGAATCAAGAGCGGAGCGGGTGGAGATCTGATCACATCGGTGTTTGATGAGGACGGACGCTGCGTTTATGTCAGCGTTGAGGAAGGCAGAGAGCTTCAGAACATATCCATACCCTTGGGAGGTATGAGCAGCGGTACAACCCGGTTTTATCTTTGGGATTCGGTTGTCGGTGTGCTTCCGCTGTCGTTTCCGGCAGAGGATGCATGGGTGAATGAGCAGCCCGGCTCGGAAATCACTTTGAATTATGAGACATATCCGCTGTATGTCGGCAATGCAAGCACGACAGATTTCAGCGCATGGGACGGATACGGCAGCTCTGTTGAGCTTGAGGCGCGGGTTATATCGTCGGAATACAGTGATGACGACCTTGTATGGACTGTTTCGGATACATCAGCGGTATCTCTCAGCAGCGCGGCGGATAAGGCGACAGTAACGGGGCGGCGTACAGGATATGTGCTTGCAACGGCATCGCTTCCTGACGGCAGCAGCGCATCCTGTCAGATAACGATACTGGATAACTATAACAGGCTTCAGACGCAGAGAATAGAGCTGAATACCAACAGTCTGCGGCTCGCAAAGGGTGAGTCGGCGGAGCTGATCCCGATACTTTATCCTAAGGATATTTATAATAACGGAATGCTTGACACATCGCTGAGCTATTTCACATCTGATGAGGATGTAGCGGTCGTATCGGGCGGCACAATAACGGCTGTGGGAAACGGCACTGCAGTGATAACCGTAAAATCGGCGGATGTGGGACGCGCAGCCGTATGCGCCGTAACGGTAGAGGACAGCGTCGGAACCCACGGTATTACAGCCGACACCTCCGAAATCATTGACATGACGGTCGGAGAAAAACTGAAGCTGACAGCGCAGGCGGACGGCGGCGGAGAAATCGTATGGCAGTCCGACAACAGCTATATCGCGGACGTGGATAAGGACGGAGCTGTCACGGCATATTCAAACAGCAATATACAGTGTGTAAGCGATGACGGACTGACGGTAACGGAGGAGCCGGGAACCGTACGCATATACGCGACAACAAGAGAGGGCGGCTATACGGCTGTATATACGCTCCGCGTAAGTGACGCTCAGAAGGCTGTTCAGAAGCTGTCTCTGGATGAAAGCGGCATAAGCATGGCAAAGGGGCAGACACGAAATATCACGGCAGCGGTCAGTCCG
>JBJEIV010000047.1:0-4200 GCA_051877395.1 Candidatus Ornithomonoglobus sp. | reverse complement strand
CGATTATGTTGTTATAAAGTTTGCGCGCTGGGCGTTTGAAAAGTTCAAGGGCGCGGAGGACAAGCTCGGAACACAGATGCGCGCGGTCGGCGAGGTAATGTCGAGCGGCAAGACCTATAAGGAGGCCTTCCAGAAGGCTATACGCTCGCTTGAAACAGGACGTTACGGTCTGGGAGGCGCAAAGGATTTTGCGGAAAAATCAAAGGATGAGCTGCTTGCGATGCTCCGCACTCCGTCAAGCGAAAGACAGTTTATAATGTATGAGGCGCTCAGAAAGGGCGCGACGGTTGAGGAGCTCTGGGAGCTTACAAGGATAAAGCACTGGTTTATAGAGCAGATGCAGGAGCTTGTTGACGAGGAGGAAATTATCGCCTCATACAAGGGCGGCAGACTCCCGGACGAACTGCTTGAAAAGGCAAAGAAGGACGGCTTCTCAGACAGATATATTGCGGATATTCTCGGCGTTGCTGAGGAGGAGATCCGAAATACAAGAATCGCAAACGGCGTTACAGAGGCATGGGAGGGCGTTCATGTAAGCGGAACCAAGGATGCGGCTTATTACTATTCGTCATACAATATGAAGGATGAAAGCAAGGCATCGGACAAGCCTAAGATCATGATTTTGGGCGGCGGTCCTAACAGAATAGGACAGGGCATCGAATTTGACTACTGTTGTGTTCACGCGGCAATGGCGCTTAAAAAGCTCGGCTTTGAAACAATCATTGTAAACTGTAACCCCGAAACAGTTTCAACAGACTATGACACGTCCGATAAGCTCTATTTTGAGCCGCTTACCCTTGAAGATGTATTGAGCATTCACGAAAAGGAAAAGCCGCTCGGTGTGATCGCGCAGTTCGGCGGACAGACCCCGCTTAATTTGGCGGCGGAGCTTAAAAAGAACGGCGTAAATATATTAGGCACAACGCCGGAGACGATCGACCTTGCGGAGGACAGAGATCTGTTCCGCGCGATGATGGATAAGCTTGAGATCCCGATGCCGGAATCGGGCATGGCTGTGAACGTTGATGAGGCGATCGCGATTGCAAACGAAATAGGCTATCCGGTTATGGTTCGTCCGTCATATGTGCTTGGCGGCCGCGGCATGGAGGTAGTTCATGACGAGGAAAGCCTCAGAATTTATATGAATGCCGCCGTAGGCGTTACACCCGACAGACCGATTCTTATCGACCGTTTCTTAAACCACGCTACAGAGTGTGAGGCGGACGCTATATCTGACGGCGAGAATGTATTTGTTCCGGCTGTTATGGAGCATATCGAGCTTGCGGGCGTTCACTCCGGCGACTCGGCATGTATTCTGCCGTCAATGAATATTCCGCCGGAGCACGTTGAAACGATCAAGGAATATACGAAAAAGATCGCTAAGGAAATGAACGTGCGCGGTCTTATGAATATGCAGTACGCTATTGAGGGCGACAAGGTATATGTTCTCGAGGCAAATCCGAGAGCGTCAAGAACCGTTCCTCTAGTATCAAAGGTATGCGACATCCGCATGGTTCCTCTTGCGACGGAAATAATCACGGCTCCGCTTACAGGCAGACCTTCACCGGTTGTTGACCTTAAGGAAAGAGTTATTCCTTATTACGGTGTAAAGGAGGCTGTATTCCCGTTCAATATGTTCCAGGAGGTTGACCCGGTTCTCGGACCCGAAATGAGATCGACCGGCGAGGTTCTCGGTATGGCGTCCTCCTTTGGCGAGGCCTTCGCAAAGGCTGAGGAGGCGACAAAGGTTGCGCTTCCGACAGGCGGAAAGGTGCTTATCAGCGTAAACGACAGGGACAAGTACGAACTGGCAGAGCTTGCGCAGGGCTTTATAGACTGCGGCTTTGAGATAATTTCAACAAAGGGTACGGCAAAGTATCTCGCCGCAAACGGAATACCTGCCAAAAGCGTTGCAAAGCTTAACGAGGGCAGACCGAATATTCTTGATATAATAACCAACAAACAGGCTGCGATCGTCATAAACACGCCTAACGACAAGAAGGGCGCCGCTGATGACAGCTATATAAGAAAGGCGGTCATCAAGGGCAGAATACCTTATATGACAACAATGGCGGAGGCAAAGGCTTGTATTGCCGGTATAAAGGCTGTGCAGGAGGGCAACAGCAGCGTGAAGTCGCTGCAGAGCTTCCATAAGGAAATCAAATAATAAACAGGATAAACACAAGCTGCGGTATCACTTTTAAATATGTGGTACCGCTTTTTTTTAAAATTTTCTCTTGATATCGCTGCCGGATTATGCTATAATATAAATGTCATTTTTTGCAACAAAGGAGAAATTTATGCTTGATATTATTGAAAGAGTAAACATATCGGTTAATAATTTTGTATGGGGAGCGCCGGCTATGATATGCATAATCGGAGTCGGACTCTTTCTGAGTATTCGAACGGGATTTTTGCAGATACGGAAATTTCCGTATGCCATGAAGGAAACTCTGGGCAGAGCCTTAAAGAAAAAATCAGCCGGAGACGGCTCGCTTACACCGTTTCAGGCGGTATGCACCGCTCTTGCCGCTACGGTGGGAACCGGTAATATCGCAGGTGTCGCGGGCGCGATCGCATTAGGCGGTCCGGGAGCTGTGTTCTGGATGTGGATATCCGCGTTTCTGGGGATGTGTACAAAATTTGCCGAGGTAACCCTCGCTGTGCATTTCAGAGAACGCAATAAGCACGGAGATTATGTGGGCGGCCCTATGTATTATATAAAGAACGGACTGGGAAAGAACTTTAAGTGGCTTGCAATATTGTTTGCCGTGTTCGGTGTGCTTACAGTGTTCGGAACCGGAAACGCAACTCAGGTAAATACCATAACCTCCGCAATCAATACCGCGTTGTCAAATTTCAGTCTTATTGACGATTCTTCCGTTAAGCTCGTCAGTCTTTGTATCGGAATCACCGTCGCGATTCTTGTGGGTCTTGTGCTGCTTGGAGGGGTAAAGCGCATCGGAAACGTTACGGAAAAGCTGGTTCCGTTTATGGCGATCCTTTATATAATTCTTGCGCTCGGCGTTGTCGGCTTTAATTACAGAAATATAGGTCCGGTATTCGGCAATATTTTTAAAGGCGCGTTTAACCCTCAGGCAGTTACCGGCGGTGTTGTAGGCAGCTTTTTCATGAGCATGAGAAAGGGTGTGTCAAGAGGTATTTTCTCAAACGAGGCAGGTCTTGGCACAGGCTCAATAGCTCATGCCTGCGCAGATACCTCCGAGCCGGTAAAGCAGGGACTTTTCGGCATATTTGAGGTGTTTGTTGACACAATTGTTATCTGTACATTGACCGCGCTCGTTATATTGGTAAGCGGCGTAGGCGTAAACTACGGCGCCGCTGCGGGAGCGGAGCTTACTATCTCGGGCTTCACAAGCACCTACGGCGAATGGGTTTCGATCTTTACCGCGGTTGCAATGTGCTGCTTCGCTTTTTCAACGATCATCGGCTGGGGACTTTACGGCGCAAGATGTATCGAATTTATCTGCGGCGAAAGGATCATAAAGCCGTTTATGGTAGTGTATTCACTGGTTGCTATCGTAGGCGCTACAATGGATTTAGGGCTTATGTGGAGTATTGCCGATACATTTAACGGTCTTATGGTAGTGCCTAACCTTATCGGTGTTTTCCTGCTTTCCGGCACATTCGTAAAGCTTGTAAGAGAGTATTTTGCCAAAGCTCAGAAATAAGAGAATTTAATAATATGCAAAAGCCGTCCGAAGTTGATTTTACGGGCGGCTTTTGTATATCGATTAAAATGTCGGTCTGAAAAATTCGTTTGCATCAACAACTCCACGGAAACGGATAGAAGCATAATCGCTTACATTTTTGCCTGAATTATGCTTATATATTTCCCATTGGTCATAATAAGGAAGTCTGATGTGCTTTAAAATATCGTCGATATTCTGGCGTGTTTTCGGAACAACGCAGTCATCAAAATATGCGCGCACACGTCGGTCGTCAACTTCGGCATCTGTTTTAAGAATCCCGAACAGTCCGCGCGGATTGCCCTGAGCGCCATCCCTCAGATATGCGTGAAATTTTTTTTCGACTGTGTTATATTCCAGACAGCCGACAACCTCTTTATTTCTCCATATTATATCGTAAAGCTCCAACATATTCAATCCTCCAGTTAATAAACTCCTCAACTCTGTTCCACCATTGCTTGGGTATCCGCACATTATTAACATTTTTATA
>JBJEIV010000046.1:0-4244 GCA_051877395.1 Candidatus Ornithomonoglobus sp. | reverse complement strand
GATTTCCCGCTTGATGTGCTTAAAGCAAAGTATGAAGAGGGCGGAAATGACGAAATAAATCTGCGCGGCTATAAGCTTCAGGGCAAGGCAAACGAATCACAGATCAGAAAGGTTGCCGACGCGCTTATGAATGCAAAAAGACCGGTGCTTCTTGCCGGCGGCGGAATAACCTGTTCAGGCGCGGTCAAGGAAATCAATGATTTCGTAAACAGGACAGGAATACCGGTTATTTCAACAATGATGGGGCTGGGAGTGATCCCGACGGATGATGAACAGTTCTACGGAATGATAGGCTCTCACGGCACAAAGCGCGCAAATACGATACTCAACCGTTCCGATATTGTTATCGCAATGGGAACAAGACTGGGTGACAGAAGCGTCGCTAATGCAAAGGGCATGGAAAATGCAAACAAGCTTATTCATATAGATATTGACCCGGCGGAAATAGGTAAGAATATTCAGCCGTACATTCCGGTCGTAGGTGATATTAAGGATGTTGTTTCACAGCTTATGCCTATGCTGGGGGACTGGCATTCGCCGTATGAGTGGAAGCATGAAGCGGATGAGCTGAGATCTATGATGAAGCCGACAAATGACAGCTCGGACAACGGCTTTGTAAATCCGAAATATTTCCTTGAAAGATTGTCGGATATAACAAATTCCGATGTATATCTCACAACCGAGGTCGGACAGAATCAGATATGGTGCGCAAACCATTTTACGATAAAAAATCCTGAGAAGTTTATTACCTCGGGAGGCTTCGGAACAATGGGCTACGGACTTCCGGCGGCGATCGGCGCAAGCAAGGCTCAGAGTGAAAAGCCTGTGATCGCGGTTATGGGTGACGGCAGCTTCCAGATGGATCTGCCGGAGCTGGGAACAATGCTCCAGTATCATATTCCGGTCAAGATGGTTCTGTTTAAAAATGATCGTCTCGGTATGGTGCATGAGCATCAGTATCTGTTCTATAAGTCAAATTATCAGATGGTTGACATTACAGGCGGCAGCCCTGATTTTGCAAAGCTTGCCGAGGCTTACGGAATAAGAAGCAATACAATTTCTGAAAATTCACAGATCGACGATGCGATAAAGGCTATGCTTACCGATAAGGAAAGCTATCTGCTTATTGTTAATGTAAGTCCGTTTGAGCCGACAGGCGACGCCCTCAATGAGGACAAGATGAAAAATACGAAAAAGGAGGCATAAGCATGGAAAAGTATACTTTATCGGTACTGTGTGAAAACCATGCAGGTGTCCTTTCAAGAGTAGTCGGTCTTTTTACAAGACGCGGCTTCAACATACATCAGCTTTCAGTGGGACCTACAATTGATGAAAATATATCGCGAATTACAATTGAGGTGAAGGGCGATACATATATGGTAGAGCAGGTATCGAAGCAGCTTTCAAAAATCATGGAGGTCATTAAGATAAAGACTCTTAAGGACAGCGAAATGGTTAAGCGCGGTCTTGTTCTTGTAAAAATCAAGGCAACGCCAAAGAACCGCGGTGAGATCATAGAGATTGCAAATGTATTCAGAGCAAACGTTGTAGACCTTTCACCGAGTACGATTACAGCCGAGATAACAGGCTCGGATGCTAAGCTTGACGCATTCCTGAGAATGGTTGAGAGCTACGGAATTGAAGAAATTGCCCGTACAGGCATGACGGCGCTGGAGCGCGGAGCAAACACATTAAAGCTGGATAAGTAAATCCGGTGTTACACAAGACAAAAACACAGACGTGTGTTTTTATATATAATTATAATTATGTATTAAAGGAAAGAGGTAATACAAAATGGCAAAAACATTAGATCATGAAGCAAGAGTTTTCTATGAGAGCGACTGTAATTTACAGCTTCTCGAGGGAAAGACTGTAGCTATTATAGGTTACGGATCACAGGGTCATGCTCATGCAAAGAACCTTAAGGACAGCGGCGTTAACGTAATCGTTGGTCTCCGCTCCGGTTCAAAGAGCGCGGCAAAGGCTGAGTCATACGGAATCCCGGTATATGAGACAGCAGAGGCAGCTAAGAAGGCTGACATCATTATGATTCTTACCCCGGATGAGAAGCAGGCTGATATTTATAAGAACTCAATCGAGCCGAACCTCGAAGAGGGCAACATGCTTATGTTTGCGCACGGCTTCAACATTCACTTCAAGCAGATCGTTCCGCCGGCAGGTGTTGACGTAACAATGATCGCTCCGAAGGGCCCGGGTCACACAGTACGTTCAGAGTACGAAGAGGGCAAGGGTGTTCCGTGTCTGGTAGCTGTAGAGCAGGACGCTACAGGCAAGGCGCTTGATATGGCTCTCGCTTACGGCGCGGGTATCGGCGGCGCAAGAGCGGCTATTCTTGAAACAACCTTCCAGTGCGAGACAGAGACAGACCTCTTCGGTGAGCAGGCAGTACTCTGCGGCGGCGTAACAGCCTTGATGCAGGCAGGCTTTGAGACGCTTGTTGAGGCAGGCTATGACCCGAGAAACGCATACTTCGAGTGCATCCACGAGATGAAGCTTATCGTTGACCTTATCTATGCAGGCGGCTTCAGCAAGATGAGATATTCAATCTCGGACACAGCTGAGTTCGGTGACTATGAGACAGGCAAGAGACTTGTAACAGAGGATACAAAGAAGGAAATGAAGAAGGTTCTTGAGGAGATCCAGGACGGTACATTCGCGTCAAAGTGGATCGCAGAGAACAAGAACGGCAGAGCGCACTTCATCGCTACAAGAAACCTCAAGGCAGAGCACGAGCTTGAAAAGGTTGGCGGCGAGATCAGAAAGTTCTACGCATGGAGCAAGGAAGACAAGTACGCTGAATAATATTACGCAAATTGTACAAAGAGACGGTTGAAAAATCGTCTCTTTTTTCTGAAAAAATACTTGACAAACAGTAAAACATATGCTATAATAATGCACGAAAAACAAGCAGAAACATTCGTTCTCACCGTACGGCGAAGGCTTTGCGGTAAATATCGGCGCATATCAAGGGAAATTTGCGCGGATTGTGATCGGATGCTTATGCATCCGTTTTTTAATGGTTTTGGATAATGATTTTAAGGAGGGGTTTACCATTAGTAAGAATGAATTACAGGTCAACGAAATGATTCGTGACAATGAGCTTCGTGTTGTATCGGCAGACGGAGAGCAGCTCGGTGTTATGGACGCGAGAGCAGCGCAGAGACTTGCAAACGAAAGAGGACTCGATCTTGTTAAGATCGCGCCGAATGCAAAGCCGCCGGTCTGCAAGATAATGGACTTCGGTAAGTATAAGTTCGAGCTTGCAAAGCGCGAGAAGGAGAACAGAAAGAATCAGAAGGTCGTAAACATAAAGGAAGTTCAGCTTTCACCGTCAATCGACACAAACGATTTCAATACCAAGGCCAAGCAGGCAATGAAGTTTTTGAAGTCAGGCGATAAGGTACGTGTAAAGGTACGTTTCAGAGGTCGTGAGCTGAGTCATTCGGAAATCGGACTGACCCTGTTAGACCGTTTCGCAGAGGCGGTCAAGGAATTCGGAACTGTTGAAAAACCGGCAAAGCTTGAGGGCAGAAACATGCTGATGTTCCTTGCCCCGGCAGCACAGTAATTTAGAAAAGGAGTGTAAGACCATGGCTAAGACCAAGATAAAGACACATAGAGGTGCCGCAAAGAGATTTAACCTCACAAAGAACGGTAAGGTTAAAATGAACAGATCTTTCAGAAGACATATCCTGAATAAGAAAACTACAAAGAGAAAGAGACACTTGAGAAAGCAGGCATATTGCTCAAAGGCAAATGCAGCAGTGATCAAGAAGCTCATCCCTTACAAATAATTCGGAAAGAGAGGATAATGAACAATGGCAAGAGTTACAGGTGGTATCGCTACAAAGAGACATCATAAAAAGATATTAAAGCAGGCTAAGGGTTACTACGGCGCATTAAGCAAGCAGTATCGTTCAGCTAATCAGGCTGTTATGCGCTCAATGCAGAATGCTTATGTGGGCCGATAGAGAAAGAAGAGAGACTTCCGTCGTCTTTGGATTGCAAGAATTTCCGCTGCATGCAAGATGAACGGCATGAACTATTCAACCTTTATGAACGGTCTTAAGAAGTCAGGTATCGATCTGAATAGAAAGGTTCTTTCAGAAATCGCTATCGCTGACAGCGCTGCTTTCGCAAAGCTTGTTGAAACAGCTAAGTCTGCTCTATAATTCAGATTTTGATAAATAAATGACAGATTATTGGTAATCTGTCCAGACTGT
>JBJEIV010000045.1:0-4290 GCA_051877395.1 Candidatus Ornithomonoglobus sp. | reverse complement strand
AATATAGTTTATACAAAGCTTGACGGCGAATACTACGAGTATGAGGACTTCGCGGATGCTTCAGTGGGAGAATGGGGCTTTACTGCAGGCAAGAGCGGCAATGTAGCAGCGGAAAACGGCGCGCTCTCACTGTTCAAGAATGCGGGCACATCCTCTACCGTATCGGATGTAAAGACGCTTTCAGACGCTGTTCAGGCGGCTGAGAAGATAACCGTAAGCTTTGACTGGAAGAATAATGTAGAGAGCGGCAAGGGACGTTATTCGCTGTTTAATCTCTATGACGGCAACGGCGCGTACATCTTCTCACTGAACGGTCACGGTCAGAACGGCGTTGATTATGCGGTAGGCGCAGCGGCAGGCACCGGAACGAATGTGGGAGCTGTATCGGCGTGGTACAGAGTTGTTCTCACAATCGACTTTGGGTCGGGACTGCTCACAGGCAGCGTAACAAATCTTTCGACAAACGCAGTGTCGGCAATTAGCGATACAGCAATCACAGCGGCAAATCTTGCCAAGCTTCAGGCGGACTATGGCTACAGCGCAGCTCCGCAGCAGCTTGACAACTTCAGTATCAAAAACAACGCAGAATGATTTGACTAAAAAATCAATGTAGAGGACGGCGCGCGCCGTCCTCTTTTGCGTAAAAATATACTTGCATTTCTATATTGAATATGATACAATTTACATATATGCTATCAGAGGTGATTGAAATGCCTATTCCTAGAGAAATACTTGAAGAACAGACAGTGTTTGATGAAATCAGAAGTATTGCAGGTATGTATGATAATATAAATAAAATCGTATTATTCGGTTCCCGAGCCAGGGGAGATAATACCCCTAAAAGTGACATTGATCTTTGCGTTTATGCGGACGGTGATATTTTAGACTTTGAAGAAGCCATAGAGGAAGATGTCAATACTCTGTTGGAATTTGATATAACAAAAATGAGAGATAAACTGGATGACGAGTTTCTGCGTCAAGTCAATATGGAGGGAATAACGATTTATGAGAAGTCTTGATTTCAAGCTGAGGAATTTGAAAAACGCGTACAGAAAACTGTGTGAGGTGTGTGAAAAATATGACGGCACGGATGACATTGTGCGCGACAGTATGATACAGCGTTTTGAATTTACTTATGAGCTTAGTTACAAGGCACTGAGTGAATTTATGAAATTTATGGGCATTGAGCTTGACAATACATTTCCGAGGACGATTTTTAAGAAGGCATATGTAAATGATATAATAGACGATGATAAGCTTTGGATACGGATTATACAGGACAGAAACCACACATCTCATGTTTATAATGAGAGCATGAGTGAGGATATAGCTGCAAGAATAAAGAATGAGTATGTTAAAGCAATCGGCGCGCTGATAGAGCGGATAGAATCAAACATGGAATAAAAATAACGTGCGGCGCGCCGCACGTTATTTTTATTCACTTCAATCTTTACTTAAACGGATAAGCCTTGACAAGCCTGTCATATTCCTCATCGGTTATCGGGATCGTCGTGCCGTGGCGGTAGATGTCGTCAAACTGAGCGTCACCGGCAGATACAAATTCGCCCTTCGCAAGATCTGTTGTAACAAAGGGCTTGTAGCCGTCATGACCGCTGTAGTGGTCAAGCATAAGGCACCATTTATCCTCGTTATGATATTTGAATATTGTCGGCCCCTCATAGCCCTGAACAGTGTTTCCAGGTACGCCGTCTATTGTATAGGTTTTAACCGGCTCCCAGGGGCCGTCAAGGGATTCTGCGCTTTCCATTGTGACCGCCTTTACCGTTTCGTCCTTTGTGAAGCGGTAGAATATGCCGTTGTGGCTTGTGATTGTGGTATCAATATTGCAGTTTTCGCCTTCAATATAAATCTCAGGCTCTGTATATGACCTGAAATCGGCTGTATAAGCCCTGTATATTCTCTGCTTGGCAAAGCTGTCGTCTGATACTTTTGATGCCCAGAATACCATATACGCGTCTTTTTCAGGGTCATATGCCGCCTCCGGCGCCCAGAGGCAGCCCGCATTTTTGTCCGCAGCCTCTATCTTGTCAGCGGCTGTCCAGTGAACCAGGTCGGGGCTTTCCCATACTATAAGGCTTCTCGAGCCTGTCTGCTGACAGCTCAGCCACATCTTTTTGTCATAGCGTCTGTGGTAGATGCTGAGGTCTGTGGCTATTACATAGAATTTACCGTCCTTACCGCGCTGTATATACGGGTCGCGGACTCCTGCCTCACCTATCATGCTGATAAGTATAGGCTGCTTTCTGTTGAGTGTTTTCCAGTCCATGCCGTCCTTTGATACGGAGAAATAAATCTGCTCGTGTGTTTCTTTTGATTCTGTTCCTATAAAATGTACAAATAAATATGCTCCCATAATATTGTCCTCCATAAGCAGGGGAGGGCTTTCACCCTCCCGCATTATTTTAGTTTGCCAAAGGATATGCTTCAATAAGCTTGTTATACTCCTCTGCAGTTATCGGCATAACCGTGCCGTGGCGGTAGGTCGCGTCGAAAGAGAAATCAGCGGCCGATGTTAATACACCGTTGGAGATGTCTGTAGTTGTAAATGGCTTGTAGCCCTGGCTCTTTGAGTAGTAGTCAAGGAGCAGGCACCAGCTGTCAGTTCCGTTCAGCCTGTAGATTGCCGGTCCCTCATAGCCTGTAACCGTGTTACCGGCTACGCCGTTTATTGTATATGTTTCAACATCTGTCCAAGGCCCATCAAGAGATACTGCCTTCATCATTGTTATTGATGATTTGCTTTCGTTCTTTGTGAAGCGGTAGTAAACTCCCTTATCGCTTACGATTGTGGTATCTATGTTGCTCACGTTTCCGCCGTCAATATATATCTCCGGCTCGGTAAAGACCTTAAAATCCTTTGTATAACTCCTGTAGATACGCTGTGTCGAGTAGCCGTCATCCGATACCTTTGACGCCCAGAATACCATATACGCGTCCTTTTCGGCGTCATATACAGCCTCCGGCGCCCATGTGCAGCCGGCGTTATCCACGGCGACATTAACAAGATTTGCCGCGCTCCAGTTTACAAGGTCGTCACTTTCCCATATCACAATGCTCTTTGAGCCTGCGGTCTGACAGGTTCCCCAGCGGTTGCTGTCGTCGCGGCGGTTATAGATGCTGAGATCAGTAGCGATCACAAAGAATTTTCCGTCCTCGCCGCGGAGAATATACGGGTCTCTTACGCCCTTTTCTCCGACGGTGCTCCTGAGCATGGGCAAACCGCCGTTAAGGGTTTTCCATGCGGTTCCGTCCTGTGATACGGAGAAATAAATTTGCTCGCAGTCCTCGCTGCTTTCTGTTCCCACAAAATGCGCAAAGAGATACGCGCTCATTTCCTGTTCTTCTGCGACCTTAACTGTCTTTGTTACGGCGGCATGCTTGGCGCTGATGTTATCCCATATGTAGCAGGATACCTTATAGGAGCCGTTTTCAAGTCCGTCAAAGCTTCCGTCCGCTTGGTTTTTCTTAACGCTTATAAGCTTGCCGCTGTCATCATGAAGCGCGACATACATATCATACGGTGTCGATGCGCCGTAACCGCTTGTGAACTTGATTGAGCCGTTTTCGGCATATACGGTGAAGGTATCCGCTGCGGCTGCCTTACCCACAACTGTAATAACGTAGTCTTTTGAATAGGTTATGCCGTCGGAAACTGTTGTTGCCGTAAGATATGCGCTCTTTGTTTCGTCCGCTCTTGTAATAACGCCCGATGCTGTTACAACGCTTTCATCGGAGCTTACCCATGTGATACCGGAATCCTCAGGAAGTATGATATTTTCCGTTATCGCCGATGTGTCGCCGAGGTCAAGGCTGCCGAGAGGATTGACTGCGGCACCTGTCTTGATTACAAAATCATCAAGGTAGCCTGACGCAAATTCACCGTTCTCACCCCAGTTTGCAAGACCAATATATGCGACAGAAGCCGTGCCGAGCATATCGGCAATGTTTACGGTGGATGCGGTTGTGCTTGTTTCCGTGCCGTTTATGTAAACGGTTGTTGAATCGTCGGCTACGGAAATCATAACGTCATTCCATGCATTTTCCGTATATGCGCCCGTTGCGGCTGTGCTCCTTGAGCCGCTGTTGTTATAGCGCTCAACAGTGAGTGTGCCGCCGTTAGTCATTGCGCCGAGGTACTGCTCCTGCTGATAGGTCTGCGCATTTGCGTTGGGCGCCGCAAAGAACCACCATGAGGTCGCCGTGGTTGTGGGCTTGACCTTAAAGGATATTGTAATATTTTTCTGACCGGTTAAAAGTGCGTTGCCGTTT
>JBJEIV010000044.1:0-22225 GCA_051877395.1 Candidatus Ornithomonoglobus sp. | reverse complement strand
CAGAAGAACGGACATTCATTGGTTGAAATTGAGCTTCACACGGGACGCACCCACCAGATACGGGCGCAGTTTTCGGCTGCCGGCTATCCTCTGGCGGGCGATACAAAGTACGGCGGTCACGGAGGAATGTTCCGTCAGGCTCTCTGGAGCGTAAGACTTGAATTTGATTTTAAGGACACAGATTTTTCTCTGGGTTACCTTAACGGAAAGAAAATAGCGGTGGAAGCGCCGTTTGCGAAGGAGTTTTGATATGGAGTTTATATCACCGGCAATAATAAAACGGATCGCGTCGGAATACGGATTTCAGTTTAAAAAGGGACTGGGGCAGAATTTTTTAACATCACAGGAGGTTCTTGAGGAGATCGCGGATGCCGCGGAGATAGACGGCGGCGGAGCGCTTGAGATAGGACCGGGCTTCGGCGTGCTTACAAACGAGCTTGCAAAGCGGGCGTCAAAGGTTGTTGCGCTTGAAATTGATGACAGGCTTATTCCGATTCTTAACGACACATTGGCGGAATATGATAATGTAAAGATAATAAATAAGGATGTTATGAAAACAGACCTTAAAGCTTTGATAAATGAGGAATTTGGCGGTGAGCGGATAAGCATAGCGGCAAATCTTCCGTACTATATCACAACACCTATAATAACAACCGTCATAGAGGCGGGGCTGCCGCTCAATAATCTTGTGGTAATGGTTCAGAAGGAGGTTGCGGACAGGCTGCGGGCAAAGCCCGAGACAAAGGATTACGGCGCGATATCTGTTCTTTGTCAGTACTACACCGAGCCGGAGCTTGTGCGCATAGTTCCCGCGGGTCTGTTTGTTCCTGCGCCGAAGGTCGACAGCGCGGTATTGAAAATGCGGTTCAGGGAGAAGCCGGCCGTTGAGGTCAAGGACGAAAAGCTGTTCTTCAAAACGGTAAAGGCGGCATTCTCTTTAAGAAGAAAAACATTGCTCAACTGCCTTGCTGCTAATTTCCCAAAGAGCAAAGCTGAGCTTACGGAAATTATGGATTCCGCCGGAATTGACCCGCGAAGACGAGGCGAGACTCTTTCTCTTGAAGAGTTTGCAAGGCTGGCGGATGCGTTAAAATAATTATTCCAATGAAAAATCTTCGGCTGAAAAATCGGTTTTCAGCCGTTTTTTTCTGTGTACAACCTTTTTAAAAATATCATAGCTGAATTTACCGCAGTCCGAGGTTGAAGCCGGCATATTCTGTTTTTTCAGCTCACAGTACATAACCTCGTCGGTGCCGTCTACCTTTGAGGCATGTGTGCACAGCGCGCATACTTTGTTTATATCCTCACTGTATATCATTTTGCATTCTTCCTTTGAGTCTTTTTAATATATTTATAGCTATTTTAACATAATTCTCTATAAAGGTAAAGAACTTTTTAAATTTTTCTTGATTTTACGCGTGTTTTGTTATATAATATATTTTGTAGTATTTTGTTAAAATACATTTATTTAGTTTTGAAAGGATTGACTTTAAAATGGAAAAGAAAGAAATGCTTTATGAAGGCAAGGCTAAAAAAGTTTACAAGACAGACGATGAGAATCTCTATATCGTTGACTACAAGGATGATGCGACAGCATTCAACGGTAAGAAAAAGGGTACAATCGCAGGCAAGGGTGTAATCAATAACAGGATGTCAAATTACCTTATGTCACTCATGGCAAAGGAAGGCATCCCGACACATTTTGTTGAGGAAATCTCAGACAGAGAGACAGTTGTTAAAAAGGTTACAATCGTACCGCTTGAGGTTATTATCAGAAATATAGCAGCAGGCAGCTTTTCAAAGCGTTTCGGAGTTCCTGAAGGTACAGTTCTTAAAAATGCAACTCTTGAATATTGCTTAAAGGATGACGCGCTTGACGATCCTATGATAAACGATTATCATATTACAGCTATAGGCGCCGCTACAAAGGAGGATCTTGCAACAATCGCCGATCTTACATTCAAGGTAAATGAATTTTTGAAGAATTATTTTGCCAAGCTCAATATAGAGCTTGTTGATTTCAAGATTGAGTTCGGTAAGACTCCGGACGGTCAGATCATCCTCGCCGATGAGATCTCGCCGGACACATGCCGTCTCTGGGATGCAACGACACACGCAAAGCTTGATAAGGACCGCTTCCGCCGTGACCTTGGCGATGTTGAGGAGGCATACATTGAGGTTGCAAAGAGAATGGGACTTATTGAGGGATAATCTCATCAGTCATGCTCCGCATGACAGCTCCCTGCGGGGAGCCGAGAATGAAAGGAGAAACTAACCAATGGCAACAGATACTTATGAAAGTCCTTTAAATTCGCGATACGCGTCTAAGGAGATGCAGTATATCTTCTCACCGGATAAGAAGTTTTCTACATGGCGTAAGCTGTGGATCGCTCTGGCTGAAAGTGAGCAGGAGCTGGGTCTTAACATTACAGATGAGCAGATAGCCGAAATGAAGGAGCATATCTATGATATAAACTATGATGTGGCAAAGGCGCGTGAAAAAGAAGTGCGTCACGATGTCATGTCGCATGTATACGCATACGGCGTGCAGTGCCCCAAGGCAAAGCCGATAATTCACCTCGGCGCGACAAGCTGCTATGTAGGCGATAATACGGATATAATTATAATGACAGAGGCTATGCAGCTTATAAAGAAAAAGCTTGTATGTCTTATAGGCGAGCTTGCAAAGTTTGCCGATGCGAACAAGTCACTCCCATGTCTGGCATTTACGCACTTCCAGCCGGCGCAGCCGACAACCGTGGGCAAGCGCGCGACTCTCTGGCTTGAGGACCTTGTTATGGACCTTGAGGACGTTGATTACCAGCTGTCTAAGGCGAAGCTTTTAGGCTGCAAGGGTACAACAGGCACACAGGCAAGCTTTATGGAGTTGTTTGACGGAGATCATGAGAAGTGCAAGGAGCTTGACAGAAAGATCGCAGCTAAGATGGGCTACAAAGCAACCTTCCCCGTAAGCGGTCAGACCTATCCGAGAAAGCTCGATACACAGATGCTTACGGTTCTCAGCGAAATCGCTCAGAGCGCGTATAAATTCTCAAACGATATAAGACTTCTCCAGCACTTAAAGCAGATAGAGGAGCCGTTTGAAAAGAGTCAGATCGGTTCATCGGCAATGGCGTATAAGCGTAATCCGATGCGTTCGGAGAGAATCGGCTCGCTTGCAAGATATGTAATCGTAGACGCGCTCAATCCTGCAATAACCGCGTCAACACAATGGTTTGAGAGAACCCTTGACGACAGCGCAAACAAGCGTATAAGCGTTCCAGAGGCTTTCCTTGCGGTCGACGCGATACTCAGCCTTTATATCAACGTTGTTGACGGTCTTGTTGTTTATGACAAGGTCATCACAAAGCAGTTTATGGCAGAGATCCCATTCATGGCTACAGAGAACATTATGATGGATGCTGTAAAAAAGGGCGGCGACCGTCAGGAGCTTCATGAAAAGATAAGACAGTATTCAATGGAGGCAGGCCGTCATGTTAAGGTCGAAGGCCTTGAAAACAATCTTGCACAGCTTATAGCAAATGACCCGTCCTTCGGTCTTACTCTTGAGGAAATCAATTCGGTTATGAAGCCGATCAACTTTGTAGGACGTTCACCGGAGCAGGTAACTGACTTCTTAAATGAGGTTGTAAATCCGATACTGGAAGAGAATAAGGATTTATTGGGTATAGAAGTAGAAATTAATGTTTAAAAAGGAGCAGGTAACATGGTAAAAGCAGTAGTAGGAGCATGCTGGGGCGATGAAGGAAAGGGTAAGATTACCGATATGCTCGCAGAGGATGCTGACATTGTAGTTCGTTTTCAGGGCGGCGCTAACGCGGGTCACACAATCGTAAACGATTACGGAAAGTTTGCGCTTCATCTTCTTCCGTCAGGTTCATTCAATCAGAATGTAACTAACATGATTGGAAACGGCGTTGCGCTTGATATTCCACAGCTTGTCAGTGAAATTGAGGAAGTTGTTTCAAAGGGAGTTCCGCGTCCGAATATTGTAGTGTCAGAGAGAGCGCAGGTTCTTATGCCGTATCACAGACTCTTTGACCAGTACGAGGAGGAAAGACTTTCAGACCGTCAGTTTGGTTCGACAAAGTCAGGCATCGCGCCGTTTTTCTCGGATAAGTTCTCGAAGATCGGTTTTCAGGTATGGGAGCTGTTCGAGGACGAAAGACTTAAGGAAAAGATCAAGAATGTCCTTGAGGTTAAGAACCTTATGCTTGAGCATATCTATCACAAGCCGCTTCTTGATGCAGATGAGATTTTTGCGACCTGCAAGGAATACGCGAATATGATCAAGCCGTATGTTATTGATTCGGTAGCATTCATGAGTAAGGCAATCAAGGAAGGTAAGACAGTTCTTCTCGAGGGTCAGCTCGGTTCTTTAAAGGATCCGGATTTCGGTATTTATCCTATGACAACATCCTCATCAACTCTTGCGGGCTACGGCGCTATAGGCGCATGTATACCTCCGTATGAGATAAAGGAGATCATCACTGTTGTAAAGGCTTATTCATCAGCAGTAGGCGCGGGCGCGTTCGTTTCGGAAATTTTCGGAGAAGAGGCTGACGAGCTGAGACGCCGCGGCGGTGACGGCGGAGAGTACGGCGCAACGACAGGCCGTCCGCGCAGAATGGGATGGTTTGACTGTGTGGCTTCACGCTACGGCTGCCGTGTACAGGGCACAACAGCGGTTGCGTTCACAGTTCTTGATGTCCTTGGCTATCTTGACGAAATACCGGTATGTGTTGGCTATGAGATAGACGGCGAGGTAACAAAAGACTTCCCGACAACAGCAAGACTTGAAAGAGCAAAGCCGGTACTTAAGGTGCTTCCCGGCTGGAAACAGGATATCCGTGGAATAAAGAAGTATGAGGATCTCCCCGAAAACTGCCGCAACTACATTGAGTTTATCGAGAAGGAGCTTGAGGTTCCGATCAAGATAGTTTCAAACGGTCCGGCAAGACATGATATAATAATGAAATAAAATCAAGGGGGTAATTGTAATGGTTGGTAATATTTTCAATCGTTCACTGGCTATATTGAGACGTAAGCCGATTGTTTTATGGAGTACATCAATTGCTTATTCGGTTATAGCGGTGGTAATACAAGTTGTGTTTGCTTTTGCGCCGTTCATATCAATACCCGCAGTTCTGACGCTTTCTGCAGGCATGTCGGCGCTGTATCTTGAAGGGTATAACGGGGTAGAGATAACAGCAGAGCAGCTTTTCAGAGGCTTTAGCAGAAAGCATAAATGTTTCCCGCGGGTTACTTTGGGAATGTTGTGGCATTCGCTATGGACTATTATATGGATGCTCGTTCCGATTGCAGGCATTGTAAAGGTGTATCAATACCGCTTTACACCCTACATACTGTTATCGCGTCCGGAGGTTTCTCCTGTTGAGGCGCTGATTTTGTCTAAAAAGGAAACAAAGGGACATAAGCTTGCGATGTTTGCTACAGATTTTGTTATCTGGGCTGTTCTGTTACTGATTTTAGCGTTATTGGCCGTAATTACTGTTATTCCTTTTATAGGATGGGTAATTTGCGTAGTAGGTGTAATATTGCTCGCAATTTTTATGCCGCTTTTTAAAGGGCTTATCATGGCAGGCTTCTATCAGGAGGCGCAGAATGCTGCATCACAGCAGAACTATTTTAATCAGAATAGTTATGGTTATCAGCAGCGGAATGCCGGATACAATAATCAGTCGTATCAGGCATCTGACAATATGCAGAAACCGTCGCAGACGGCAGTACCGGCACAACCGGCAGTGCAGCCGACGGAAGCATTGGAACAACCCGTAAGACCTAAAGAGCCGCCTGCGCAACCGATTCAGACTAAGAAATGGTTCTGCACACAGTGCGGAACACAGAATGAAGGCGAGGCTTTATTCTGTAAGTATTGCGGATATAAAAAGTTGTCATAAATTAAATATTATATAGCTTGCATTAAGTACCCTGTATTTTAATCGTACTTAATGCAAGCAGTCAAAAGCATATAGAAACATAGCGCCGCAAAACTCGTTGAGCTCTGCGGCGGTTTTTTTATATTTATGAACAAAATTTTAATAAATATATTGCAAATTTGTGAAATATGTTGTAAAATATAGGTATGGTATGTCAAATATACTAAATATTTATAACAAAGGAGAATGACATGGAAAAGTTATTCAAACTCAAAGAACACGGCACTACTGTGAAAACTGAGATTATTGCCGGCTTTACAACATTCCTTGCAATGGCTTACATTCTGGTTGTAAACCCGAATATCCTTTCAGCTTCCGGTATGGGCTGGGGCCCGATATTCACAGCTACCGCAATTTCTGCTGCAATAGGCTGTTTTATAATGGGCTTTGGAGCTAATTATCCTATAGCTCTTGCATCAGGTCTCGGACTTAACGCTTATTTTGTAACAGTGTGCGGTCAGATCGGCGGCGAGGAGCCGTGGAAGATAGCGCTTACCGCTATTCTTGTTGAAGGTATTATATTCATAATTCTTTCACTCTTTAAATTCAGAGAAACACTGGTAAACAAAATTCCGGCGAACCTTAAATACGGTATCTCAGCAGGTATCGGATTATTTATCGCAATAATCGGTCTTAAGGGCGCAGGCGTTGTTTCGGTTACTCCAGGAAACCTTGCGCTTGGAGATATTACGGCTCCGGCAGTTGCACTCTGTCTTGTGGGTCTGTTAATTATCGGTATTTTTCATCATTTCAGGATTCCCGGTTCAATTCTCTGGGGTATTATTGCAACATGGATTCTTGGCATGATAGCGCAGAAAATCGGCTGGTATCAGGTGGATGTTGAGGCAGGCGTATATTCGTTATTCCCGGATTTCAGTCAGGGACTTAATATCGAGGCGCCTAATCTGTTCAAGTTCGATTTCGGTTACGTTGTAAATCATATCACCCAGTTTGCGGTAATCGTATTCGCTTTCCTTTTTGTTGATTTGTTCGATACAGTAGGTACTGTTATCGGTGTTGCAGAGAAGGGTAATCTTCTTGATAAGGACGGTACATTGCCTAAGGCAGGCGCGGCTTTGATGGCAGATGCTGTTGCTACAGTTGCAGGCGCTTGTCTTGGTACATCAACCGTAACAAGCTATGTTGAGTCAAGCGCGGGTGTTGCTCAGGGCGGAAGAACAGGTCTTACCGCGATCGTAACGGGATGTCTGTTCCTGGTAGCAATACTTTTATCACCGATATTCACAGCTATACCTACCTTTGCAACAGCTCCGGCATTGATTTTCGTTGGTCTGCTCATGGTATCTTCGGTTAAGAAGATGACATTTGACGGCGATATGTCGGACGCTTTGAGCGGCTATGTCGCAATCATAATGATGGCATTTTCATGCTCAATTGCAAACGGTATCATGTTCGGTGTCCTCTTCTGGGTAATCCTTAAGATATGCACAGGCAGAATCAAGGAAATTCACCCGGTAATGTGGGTAGCGTTTGGTTTGTTTGTTTTAAGAATAATTACGATTATATTCGGCGTTGCCGGCTGATGATATGAAATCAAAAGAAACTGCCGCAAAGCGGAAGCTTTGCGGCAGTTTCCTTTTTTAATTTGTCACATAAATTCTTGTTTTAAGAGGGATTGTGTTTGCAATCCAGTCAATGTCCTTTTTCTTAAGCCTTACGCATCCGTGTGAAATCTGAACGCCCGTTCTTCCGTCGTATTCTGTGTTGTCATATCTCAGAAGAACCGAATGGAGAGCGTATCCTCCGTAAAATACAAGGCACGGACCTACATAGTACCCGTTATAATTCCACTGTGTCTTATACTGGTATTCAAATGAGCCTGTGATCGTTGGTGTGCCGGGCGCGCCTATAGCGCATGGCGCCTCATATATCTGTTTCCACTGATATTGCTTGCCTTCGTACACACGGACCTTATATTCGCTTTTTGATACCCATACAAGGTAGTTTGTGCTGCTCGAAATTCCCCACTGATTGATTGGATTGTTAAGGAAGTAACTGTTCACAAAATCTGATGATTTCATAACGATTCCGAATGAGGTGGGGTATTCCGTAACCGTAAGCTCGCTTCCTATGGCATCCGCAAAGGTTCTGAGCGATACATAAACGGTATCATTAATGATCTGTGTCGGCGCTTTTGCATATGTATCATTTCCGAAGGCTGTTGTATAAGCGGTGTCAATATTGAAATAAATCTTGTTTGTCCCAAGCGAGACAATTTCCACATTATATTCCTCATTGAATTCCACATCAAAGCCTATGTATTCGGCAAGCTGCCTGATAGGCACCATTGTTACGCCGTTAATCAGCTTTGCCGCGGGATATAAGCTCAATGTTACACCATCATAGCTTATTACTATATTTTTCGTGAAGTTTGGTGTTGCGCTTATTGCTATTCCGTCTGAAACAACAAGATTTCCGTTGGCATCTTTATATAAGTAAGTGGGAAATTTAATATCCTGACCAGGGTAATATGTGTCTGAGTAGTATTTAACACTTCTTAGCCCTGAGACGCACCTGAGGCTGAATTCTTCGCCGATTGTGTATTCCGGAACTTTAAATATATATTCAAGTGATTTTGTGTCTGCTTCAACACGTTGACTTTGCGAAGCCAGTAGCTTACCGTCGGACGTATAAAGCTCAAAGCGGGCATCTGCGGCTTCGGCATTAGGCACTTCTGTAACATCAACCCGGATTGTTACCTGACTGCATCTCTTAGCCGGATCAATGGTTTCCGTGGGGCTGGGCTCGTCTGTCGGTTGTTCCGTTGCTGCTGGAGCTACCTCCGGCAAAGGCTCAACTGTCGTTGCAGATACCTCAGTCGGTGATGCGGTATATTCCGCGGCGGCTGTCTGTGCTGGCTGGTCTGCTGTGTCCTGCTCGGCAAATGCTGTGACCATCGATAGAGATATTGCGGCGCATAACATCAGTGATATTAATTTTTTCATATAGATCCCTCTTTTCAAAAAACTTATACTTAATTTTAACATTAATTTTTACGACTGTCAATATAAAATTTCGAGGTATCCGCAGCTGTTATTTGTGATAGGCAGCGCCGGAATTTATCATGAAAGAACGGTAAATCTGTTCCGAAAGAACAACACGCATAAGCTGATGGGGAAGTGTCATTCGTCCGAAGGAAAGACGGAGATCCGAGAGTTTCTTTATTTCATCGGAAAGCCCGCAGGAGCCGCCTATTATAAAGCTTATGCGGCTGGTGCGCTGGCATGCCGTCTTTATTGTTTGCGCCAGCTCAATGCTGTCGAGGGTTTTACCTTCGATACAGAGCGTAATGACATAGCTTTGCGGCTTCAGCTTTGCAAGGATTTTTTTTCCTTCCTTGTCCTTTACCTGTTCAATTTCCTTTTCCGAGGCGTTGACAGGGATTTTTTCGTCAGCAACCTCAATAATTTCAAAGTCGGCAAAGCGGCTCATTCGCTTTGAGTATTCCTTTATTGCGTCGGTGTAGAACTTTTCCGTGATTTTTCCTACGCATATTACTGATACATGCATTTGTCCGCGCCTCCTTTACAAAAGGATGTGATTTCATATCTGTCCGCCACCTGAAGCGTCACATCGCTGCCTATTTCAACAGCATGCTTTTTCAGATGATTGGTGGTTTCAAGCAGCGCAAGTCCCGGCATGTTATTGTGCTCACTCAGATGTCCCAGCATTATATGCTCGGTTCCGGTCTGTATAAGGAGCAGAGCGGTAATGGAGGCTATTTTGTTTGAAAGATGCCCGAAATTACTGAGAATTCTGCGTTTAAGATTATACGGGTATGGTCCCACCTTGAGCATTTCTATGTCGTGATTGGATTCCAGTATAATGCTTTTGCTGCCGGATATATGTGAAAACAGCTCCTTTGTCATACAGCCCATGTCTGTGGCAACGGCAACCTGTGTTGCGCCGTCGGTAAAGGTGTAGCCACAGGGCTGGGCGGCATCGTGGGGGATAGCAAAAGGTGTAAAGGCAATGTCACCTAAGCTGTATTGGGTATCCGCAGATACAATGTGACACTGCTCATCGGCAAGTCTGCCGATTTCCATTGCGCAGTGAGTGCCGGCTGTGGCATAAACCGGAAGTTTCAGCTTTCTTGCGAGAACCCCCACGCCTCTTGTGTGGTCAATGTGCTCATGTGTCACAACTATTGCCGATATATCCTCCGGCTCTACATCAAGGTCGTGAAGCGCGTTCAGTATACGCTTTCCCGAGGTTCCGCAGTCAACAAGAATATTCGTTTCCCCGTCTGTTACAAGTGAGCAGTTACCGGAGGAGCCGCTTATAATTGAATGTAGTTCTATCATATGTATGTTCCTTATAATTTCTAAATTTTTGCATAAGTAAAGGGCTGCAGATCAAAATCCAGCCCTTATATAATTATTTTCAGATAAAATCATCCTCGACAACATGTATACGCTGTATATCTCCGCCGAGGGCAATAAACTTGTCCTCAAAGCTTTCATATCCGCGGTCTATATGATATATATCGCGTATCTGGGTGGTTCCGTCCGCCATAAGTCCGGCAATAATCATTGCCGCGCCGGCTCTGAGGTCGGTGGCTTTGACTTCCGCTCCGATAAGCTTTTCAACACCGTTTATTATTGCAAGCTTTCCTTCAACATGTATATTAGCGCCCATTCTCTTCAGCTGGCTTGTGTATCTGAACCTGTCATCCCAGACCCCTTCGCGGGCTGTGCTCTGACCCGGGATAGTTGTAAGGAAGGTTACAAGCTGCGGCTGCATATCCGTAGGATATCCCGGATAGGGAAGAGCAGTAAAGCTTATGCTGCGGAACACTGTTCCTTCTTCAACCCATACTCTTACGGTATCGGAATTATACTGCACCTTAACGCCCGCCTCAACCAGCTTTGAGCCGATGATCTCAAGATGACGAGGTATAACATTATGAAGAGTTACATCGCCCTTTGTGGCGGCTGCCGCGATCATAAAGGTTCCCGCCTCTATCTGGTCGGGGATGACCGCGTATGAAACACCGTGGAGTGATGAAACACCCTTTATTCTTATCGTTGCGGTTCCCGCGCCTCTTATCTGCGCGCCGCAGGCATTGAGAAAGTTTGCAAGGTCAACAACATGCGGCTCCTTAGCCGCATTCTCAATAACGGTAGTGCCGTCTGCAAGGACTGCCGCAAGAATTGCATTGACCGTGGCTCCTACGGAAACAATATCAAAGAATATCTGCGCGCCGTGAAGGTCGCCTGCGTCCGCTGCTACAATGCCGCGGGAGGTATCAACCTCGGCTCCCATAAGACGGAAGCTCTTGATGTGCATATCAATCGGGCGCGTGCCGAAATCGCAGCCGCCCGGCGGATCGACTCTGAACTTATGGAAGCGCCCCAGAAGCGCGCCCATTAGGTAGCTTGAGCCTCTCATGCGTCTTGTAAGCTCACCCAAGGGCTCATATGAACGCACCCTTGAGCAGTTCACTTCAACAGTATTTTTATCTATATAATTAACCTCTGCACCGAGGTTTTCAAGTATTCTAAGGAATAGCTTTACATCCTTTATGTCCGGCAGGTTTTCAATTCTGCAAGTATCAGGAACAAGCAGACACGCCGGGAGAATGGCTACAGCCGCATTTTTTGCGCCGCTGATCACAACGTCTCCGCGAAGCTTATTACCGCCCTTAATTAAGAGTTTCTCCAACAAGTACACCCTTTCGTTTGTTATCGTAAATATGTATAATACACATGATAATTATTAATTTTGTAATCATTTTATAGTATAACATATAATTTGCCGAAATGCAAAACAATTTTTTGATTATCTATGCATTTTATTTAAAATGTAATATTATAATAATTATTTTGTAACATTTGACATGAAAAAACAGCTTGAACCTATAGGACAAGCTGTTCGGATTCATTCTGATTAAACGGCGCGCTGTACCTTTCCTGAACGAAGGCAGCGTGTGCAAACATGAACAGTCTTAGGTGTACCGTTTACGATAGCCTTTACTTTCTTAACATTCGGCTTCCACATTCTGTTAGCACGTCTGTGTGAGTGTGAAACCTTTATGCCGAAGCTTACGCCCTTGCCGCATACATCACATTTTGCCATTAATAACACCTCCTATAACAGCATTAAATAAACATCAACAACAATTCTACCATACTTTTTATGATTTTTCAAGTCTTTTGTTTGAATTTTTTTAATTTTTTCAGTTTTTTTAAAAAAGCAATGAAAATTCAAGCATTTCTTGTTTATTTGTTATATAATATTGAGGAAATTGATATTGAAATAACAAAAAAAATGTGATATAATTATTTAAGTATGATAATATATGACACAGTATACACTCCGGCACAATAGCCGTAACATAGAAACATTATAAAAGGAGGCTATCCGCTTTATGGAAAATGTCGCAAAGTTACCTCTGAGTAAATTAATAGAAAAATTTCAACTGGAGGTTCTGTACGAGCCGCAGAATATGGATTCGATATTTGTTACAAATTCGGATATTAACAGACCCGGATTGCAAATGGTGGGCTTTTCAAAGCTCTTTGACAGCAGCCGTATTCAGATTATGGGAAAGGTGGAATTTTCTTTTCTTGAACAGTTCCAGACAGATGAGCGTGAGGAAAGGCTTGAGAGCTTTTTCAAGCTTGGCTTTCCGGCTCTCGTTATAACAAGAGGTCAGCAGATTTTTCCTGAGATGACAGAGCTTGCTGAAAAGTATGAAATACCGCTTCTCCGTACGGAGTACGGCACCTCGCAGTTTATGAGTATGGTTATACGTTATCTCAACGTCCAGCTTGCGCCGCGCAGAACACGCCACGGCGTATTATGTGAAATTTACGGTGAGGGTATACTCATAATGGGAGAAAGCGGCGTCGGAAAAAGTGAGGCGGCAATTGAGCTTGTAAAGCGCGGACACCGTCTTGTTGCCGATGACGCGGTTGAAATTAAAAAGATTTCGGATTCGGCTCTTGTCGGCTCATCACCGGAAATTATTCGTCATTTTGTTGAAGTGCGCGGCATAGGCATAATTGATATCAAGGAAATTTTCGGTATGGGCGCGATCAAGGATGAGCAGCAGATAGATATGGTTATTCATCTCGAGGCATGGGATAAGAATAAGCAGTATGACCGTCTGGGTATGGTTGATGAATATACAAATATAATGGGAATAAACATTCCCTCACTTACAATCCCGGTAAAGCTCGGAAGAAATATCGCCGTGATTGTTGAGGTTGCCGCTATGAATAACAGACAGAAGAAGATGGGCTATAATGCGGCAGTTGAGCTTAACAACCGTCTGATGCATCAGATGGAGGAGGAACTGAATTTGCAGTAGTTTACCTGCGGGAAAGGATATACAGATTTGAAGATAAAATTCGATACACATACGCATACGCTTGCGAGCACACACGCGTATTCAACTGTCTCTGAAAACGCGTCATATGCGGCAAAAATCGGTATGGAGGGCTTTGCCGTAACCGATCATGCGCCCGCAATGCCGGACGCGCCGCACGAGTGGCATTTCAGAAACCTGAAAAATCTGCCGAGAAATTTGTACGGACAGAAAATTCTTGTTGGCGCGGAGCTTAATATACTTGATTCGGAGGGTAATGTGGATCTTGATGAGGATCTGCTCAAAAGATTGGACGTTGTAAATGCGAGCATCCATGCTCAGGCATATAAAGGCGGAGGGTGCGGCGACTGCACAAGCGCTTATGAGGCGGTTGTTACAAATCCGTTTATTGATATTATATGCCACAGCGGAACCCCGTCTTTTCCGTACGACTATGAATATATAATAAAGCTTGCAAAGAAGCACGGCAAGCTCATAGAGATAAATAACCACACCTTTTTTGTGAGAAAGGGAAGCGTTCCAAACTGTATAAAGATCGCAGAGCTGTGTAAAAAGCATGAGGTGGGTATTGTTGTATCATCGGACGCTCATATGTTTACCGATATAGGCGACTATACGCACGCTCTTGGACTTCTTGAGGAGATCGATTTCCCAGAGGAGCTGGTTATGAATACCTCTTATGATAAATTTGCGGCATATATGAAGACTGAAAGAAATAAGGAAATGATGTCCTGGACGCTAGAGGCCTGAGGACAGTTGTTTATATGCGGAAAGGATTTATATTTTTATGACAGAAAAATTCAGAGCGGTTTCACCGCAGCTGTTGGAAAATGAGCCTATGAGCCGTCATACGACCTTCAGAATAGGAGGACCGGCGGATATGTTTGCAAGCGTACAGAGCGCGGAGGAGGCGGCGGAGCTGATAAGACTTGCAAAGGAAAATAACATACCGTACATGGTAATGGGCAACGGTTCAAATATGCTTGTCGGAGATAAGGGGCTCAGGGGTCTGGTTATTCAGATCGGACCCGGAATGACAGGCTGTGAGATAAACGGAACGACCGTAACCGCCGAGGCGGGTATTCTGATGTCAAAGCTTGCCGCGGAAATATTAAGAGCGGAGCTTACGGGCTTTGAAACACTTTCGGGAATACCAGGAACTCTGGGCGGCGGGATTTTTATGAATGCCGGCGCTTATGGCGGAGAGATAAAGAATGTAATAAAATCCGTAGCTTATCTGGATGATGACGGAAATGTGCGCGAAATAAGCGGTGAGGACTGCCGCTTCGGATACAGAAAGAGTATTTTTTCCGAAGGCGGCAGGTACATTGTTTCCGCGGTTCTGGAGCTTGAAAAGGGCAGCTATGATGATATAAAGGCGGCAATGGCGGATTATAACAAGCGCAGAAGTGACAAACAGCCGCTTTCTGTGCCGTCGGCCGGCAGCACCTTCAAGCGCCCTGAGGGGCATTTTGCGGGAAAGCTGATACAGGATGCCGGACTAATGGGATATTCTATAGGAGGAGCGCAGGTAAGCGATAAGCATGCGGGCTTTGTCGTCAATAAGGGCGGCGCGACTGCAGCTGACGTTCTTGCGCTGATCGACCACATACAGAAAACAGTAAAAGAAAAGTTTGATGTTGTTCTGGAGCCGGAGGTAAGGCTTATAGGAGAGTGATAATATGGATTTTACGATTTTAACCGGTATGTCAGGCTCGGGAAAAACCCAGGCGATTCACTTTTTTGAGGATATGGGATATTTCTGCATAGATAATATGCCGCCCGCGCTCATTCCGATGCTTGCGAATATGATGGGCTCAGTTAAGGACAAATTCAGAAATGTCGCCCTTGTTATAGATATTCGTGTCGGTGAAATGATAAATGAGCTTCTCGGTCAGGTGGATGAGCTTAAGGAAAAGTATGAGGTAAGGCTTATCTTCCTTGACACAAACGACAATACGCTTGTACACAGATATAAGGAGACCCGCAGAAATCACCCCCTTAATAATCCCGAGGGACTTCTCGCCTCGATCAAGGAGGAGCGGGCGATGCTTTATAAGCTTCGCAAGGCGGCGGATTATGTAATAGATACATCTAATTATTCAAATAATAGGCTCCGTGAAAAATTCATGGAGATATATAATCTCACATCGGTCAATTCGATGTTTGAGGTTAAGGTTGAGTCCTTCGGATATAAGCACGGGATCCCTGTGGATGCCGATATTGTGTTTGATGTGAGATGCTTCCCGAACCCGTTCTACATTCCCGAGCTGAAAAGAAAAACGGGAAATGATCAGGAGGTACGGGATTATGTTATGAGCTTCCCTGAGGCGGTAACCTTCTTTGAGAAGCTGAGGGATATGATAAAGTTTCTTGTTCCTCTCTATGTTGAGGAGGGAAGAAGCTCGCTTGTTATTGCGATAGGCTGTACCGGCGGACATCACAGAAGCGTAACCTTTGCGAATATGCTCGGCGGTTATCTGAAGGAGCTCGGCTATAATGCAAGCACGGTACACAGAGATATAGGCATATACGCGGCGCATGAATGATTTTTTCAAGGCGAAATAAGGAGTGCAATATGGGTAAGCTCAAAATTGCGGCAATCGGCGGCGGTACGGGACTTTCCACCATGCTCAGAGGCCTGAAGCTGCATACAGATAATATTACCGCGATCGTTTCGGTCGCGGACGACGGAGGATCATCGGGCGTTCTGCGCGCGGACCGCGGGATGCTGCCGCCGGGAGATATAAGAAACTGCGTTGCGGCGCTTACGGATGTTCAGCCGATGTTCGGGGAGCTGCTTAACTACCGTTTCGCGGACGGGATTTTTAAAGGTCACACTCTCGGCAACATGTTCCTCGCCGCTATTAACGATATGTCGGAAAATTTTGATGAGGCTGTAAAGACCTTCTGTAATCTTGTAGGTGTTTCCGCAAATGTTGTGCCGGTGTCAAATGATTACATAACTCTTAACGCAAGGCTTGAAAACGGTATTGTTATTGAGGGAGAATCAAATATCGGAGAGAGGATCAATACGGAAATCGGTATAGACAGGGTATTCATAACTCCTGTTAAGGCAAAGCCGGTCCAGAGCGCTGTTGATGCGATTTATAACGCGGATATAATAGTTCTCGGCCCCGGAAGCCTTTATACAAGCGTAATACCAAATCTGCTTGTGGACGGGATAACCGATGCGATAGTAAGCAGCAAGGCTAAAAAGGTATATGTCTGCAACATTATGACGCAGCCGGGCGAGACCGACCGTTATACCGCGTCAATGCATCTTGACGCGCTTGAAAAACACAGCGCAAAGGGTATAGTTGATTATATAGTCGTTAATGACGCGGTTGTTCCGGACAGCGTTAAAGAGCTTTATGCCGCAGAGAATGCGGCTCAGGTAGCTTTTGATATGGATAAGCTTGAAGGCAGAGTCAATGTGATTCACGGTCATCTGTTTCTTGTAAAGGACGGACAGGTGCGCCACAATTTCAGCAGGCTTGCGAGAGGTATTACAAGACTTGGAACCAATATATAGGGGCTGTATCAAATCCGCCCATTTAAAAAGGATAAGATAAATGTCATTTTCATCGGATATAAAACAGATTTTATGCAAAAGCGGATATGAATGTTCAGAGTGCCGTAAAGCGGAGCTTGCCGGCTTTTTTGTATTCCCGGGGAAGCTTATCGGGAAGTACGCAAGGATAAGCTCCGGCGCCGCTATAGTCAGACAGAAAATAGCGGAGTGTCTTAATGAGGAATATAAGATGGCTGTTGAGGGAAATGCTCTGTCGGAGGCGGATTCAGATAAGCTCAGACGTGAGCTTTGCGGCTTCCGTCCCGACAGGAAATGCTGCCGCATATCATATATCCGTGGGGCGTTCCTTGGCGGCGGCTCGGTAAGCAACCCCGAAAAGGAATATCATCTGGAGTTTGACGCAAAGGAAGAGGAGGAAGCCCTTTATCTCAGGGCGATGCTTGAAGAATTCGGCTTCAGACCGAAGCTGACAAAGAGACGTGAGAAAATAGTTATTTATATAAAGGAAAGCTCTCAGATTGCTGAGCTTATAGGCTACATAAGCGGAGGAATGGCGGGGCTTGAAATTTTTTCAGTTCAGATTGAAAAATCGGTAAAGGGCGAAATACAGCGTCAGGTAAACTGCGACAGCGCGAATCTGAACAAGCAGGCGAGAGCAAGCTCAAAGCACATCAAGGCAATAAAAAAGATAAAGGCGGCGCGAAAGTGGTCCGCAATGCCGGATGTGCTGAGAGAAATCGGCGAGCTTAGGCTTAAATACCCGGATGTAAGTCTTGAAGAACTCGGAACGATGACAAAACAGGGTATAGGAAAATCCGGTGTAAATCATCGTCTGAACAGAATTATGGAATATGCGGAAGGTATCGGCGAAAAGAAGGAGGAGAGCAAATGAGCTTTTGTCATCTTCATACACATACCGAATACAGCCTACTTGACGGTGAAGCTAGTATAAAAAAGCTGGTTGCGCGGGTCAAAGAGCTGGGTATGGACAGCTGCGCAATTACGGACCACGGCACGATGTACGGTGTTGTGGACTTTTACCGGGAATGTAAAGCCAACGGGATAAAGCCGGTCATAGGCTGTGAGGTATATGTGGCGCCCGGCTCGAGGTTTGATAAGGTATACGGTGTGGATAATAAATATTCGCATCTTATATTGCTTGCGGAAAATGAAATCGGATATAAAAATCTCATTTATCTTGTAAGTATGGGATTTATAGAAGGTCTGTATTATAAGCCGCGTATAGATAAAGAGCTTCTGCGCGAGCACAGCGAGGGCATTATAGCTCTCAGCGCGTGTATCGCAGGAGAGGTGCCGAGACTGCTCATTAACGGTGAGCATGAGGCGGCAAGAGCGGCGGCAAGGGAATATCTTGATATATTCGGCAAGGATAATTATTTTATTGAGTTGCAGGACCACGGTCTTGCGGAGCAGAAGCAGATTCTGCCGGAGCTTATTGCGATAGCGAATGAGCTGGATGTCGGACTTGCAGCTACAAACGATATACATTACCTTACAAAGGAGGACGCGTTCTATCAGGACGTGCTCATGTGTATAGCGATGAAAAAGACCGTAGAGGATACGGACAGAATGCGTTTTGAAACGAGCGAATTCTATATAAAGTCCGAGGAGGAGATGCGAGAGCTGTTTTCGTATGTTCCCGAGGCGATAGAGAATACCGCAAGGATCGCGGAGCGCTGTAATGTGGATTTTGATTTCAATACGCGCCATCTGCCTAAGTTTGATGTACCGGGCGGCAGGGATGCCTATGAATACCTGTATGAGCTGTGTACGGAAGGACTGAAAGAACGCTATGGAGATCCGGCGCCGAAGGAGCTTAGAGAGCGTCTTGATTATGAGCTTGGTGTAATAAAGAAAATGGGCTTTACGGATTATTTCCTTATTGTCAGTGACTTTATTCACTTTGCCAGAACGCATGACGTAGAGGTCGGCCCTGGAAGAGGCAGCGCCGCGGGAAGTATAGTTTCATACACACTGGGAATAACAAGTGTTGATCCGATAAAATACGGACTTATTTTTGAAAGGTTTCTCAATCCGGAGCGTGTCAGCATGCCGGATATTGATATAGACTTTGAGCCGGAGGGCAGAGCGAAGGTGATCCGGTATGTTGTCCAAAAGTACGGCGCGGAAAATGTCGCTCAGATCGTAACCTTCGGAACGCTTAAGGCAAAGCAGGCAATACGTGATGTAGGACGCGTGCTCGGAATGCCCTATGCCGAGGTTGACAGGATATCAAAGCTTGTGCCAAGAGACCTGAACATAACGATAGACACGGCGCTTGAGAATGCGCCGGAGCTTAAAGCTCTTTATGACGGTGATGCGCAGGTAAAGCGGCTTATAGATACTTCAAGGGCGATAGAGGGACTGCCGAGGCAGGCGGGAACTCATGCTGCCGGAGTTGTTATCACGGGAGAGCCGATAGTGGGCTATGTTCCGCTTACCTTAAATGAAGATAATTTTATAACGACGCAGTTCCCTAAGGATACGGTCGAAAATCTCGGACTTCTTAAAATGGACTTTCTGGGTCTGCGCAACCTTACGGTGCTTAAAAACGCGCTGAGGATCATAAAGGAGATCCGAGGTATAGATATAGACCTTAACAAAATAAACTATAATGAGAAAAAGGTATTTGAGCTTATAGCATCGGGTAACGATGACGGTGTATTCCAGCTTGAAAATACGGGTATGCAGAATTTTATGATTGAGCTGCATCCTGACAGTCTTGAGGATATCATAGCCGGAATCGCTTTGTATCGTCCGGGACCGATGGAGCAGATACCGAGATATATTGCCAACAAGAAAAATCCAGAAAGGATAACGTATAAGCATCCGAAGCTGGAGCCGATACTTGACGTAACCTACGGATGTATGGTATATCAGGAGCAGGTTATTGAGATCGTGCGCTCGCTCGCGGGTTATTCGCTGGGAAAAGCGGATCAGATGCGGCGTACAATATCAAAGAAAAAGGCTGCCCAGATGAAAATCGAACGGCAGAATTTCATTTACGGAAACGAGGCCGAGGGAATACCGGGCTGTATAAATATGGGCATTGACGAGCAGACGGCCATTTCTATTTTTGACGAAATAAACGAGTTTGCAAACTACGGCTTCAACAAATCCCATGCGGCGGCATACGCTTTTGTAGCGTATCAGACAGCATATCTTAAAACCTTTTATCCGGTTGAATATATGGCGGCGCTTATTTCCACCATAGATGATTCGGACAAAATCAATCATTACATCATAAATTGTAAAGAGATGGGCATTGACAGGCTTCCGCCTGATGTGAACAAAAGCAATGTCGGCTTCACGGTTGAGGACGGGAAAATCCGGTTCGGGCTGTCCGCGATAAAGAATGTAGGAAGGTCGTTTATCGAGCATCTTGTTGCAGAGCGTGAGGCTAACGGTGAATTTAAAACCTTCTCTGATTTTGTTGACAGGATGACGGGAGCGGATATGAACAGGCGCGCCGTTGAGGGTCTTATCTGCTGCGGAGCCTTTGACTCAATGAATGTCAGGCGTTCACAGCTTATGCAGGTGTACGAGGATGTAATGAAGGGCACATCTGAACGGATGCACAATAACATTGCGGGTCAGGTATCGTTATTTGACGATTTTGAGGAAACACCCGAGATCGCGCTGCCGGATATTGATGAGTTTCCGAAGCGGGAGCTGCTGAGAATGGAGAAGCAGTCAACAGGCATGTACTTTTCGGGTCATCCGATGGAGGAGTATACCGTAAGGCTTAAGGAATTTACTCCTCACAGCACCTTCATGATAAACGAAAGTGTAACAAAGGATGAGAACGGAGAATATGTAAATACCGGCAACGGACTTAATGACGGTGACAGCATAGTTCTCGGCTGTATCATAGAAGCAAGAAAGAATAAAACTACAAAGAACAAAACTCAGATGGCATTTCTTACACTGGAGGATTCCTACGGCTCTGTTGAATGCCTGGTATTTCCAAAGGTACTGATGCAGTATTCAGGAATATTGCAGGAGGGAAATATGGTGCTCGTTAAGGGCACACTGAGCCTGCGAGAGGATGAGGAACCGAAGCTTTTACTCAATCATGCTGAAATGCTTGACGAGGCAATGAAGCATCCGTCCGAGAGTATGAGAAACAATACTTTCTCGCGCAGACAAAAAAGCTCTGTCCCGAAGCAGCCGATGTCAGGCCCGATACTTTATATCAGGGTCGAGAGTAACAGTCCGGAGCTTTTCGGACAGATACGAGAGGCTCTTTCACCGTTTCGTGGAGATTTTGAGGTAAGAGTATTCTTCAAGGATACACGGAAGGTAGTAAGGGTTCCGAGGGATTTGTATTTCAACGGCTCCGCTTCCGCAATCAGAGAGCTTAAATATGAGTTCGGAGATGACAATGTTGCGGTCAAACAGTAGAATTACTGTTTTTTTGTGAAATTCGACAAAAGACTATAAGTGAAAAGAATATAATATCATAGTAATTACCGCTTGAATTTTCTGCTCAAATGTTATATTATATAAAAGAGGTTTTTGGAGATAAATCCGGGAGGGAGAATATGGAAGACTATTCAGCTTTTGATTATATTACCGTCAAAGCACTTGAGGATGGCGTCAGCATAACCGGCCTTACAAGAGGCAAGGATACTAAGTTTCATCATACCGAGCGTCTTGATAAGGGACAGGTATATGCCGCGCAGTTTACCGAAATGACTTCGGCAATGAAGATCTGCGGCAAAGCGGAGGTTTATACCAAGCACGGTAAAATACTATCCGAATAAGACAAATATACGTTGGAGAAGGCTATGTGGACAGTAATTTTTGTTTCGCAGGATGGGAAAAAGACAGACATACTTGTCAGGATCCTCAGTGAGAATGGTATAATGACGAGAATGAAGGTTTCACGTGAGGATGATTTTGGCACCGAAACAGCTTATGAGGTGCTTGTACCTCAGACGGAGCTGGAAACAGCTCAGGAAATTATTTTTGATTCGGAAATAATTTCAAAATAATAAATGCAAAAAATTTAACATAATAAAATTGTGGGAGGCTTTAAAAAATGGAGAATAGAAGCATCAGAACAATCGGAGTTCTTACCAGCGGAGGCGATGCTCCGGGTATGAACGCGGCAATACGCGCGGTTGTAAGAACAGGCGCATATTACGGTATTAAGGTATGCGGTGTAAAGCGCGGCTACAACGGACTTATTAACGGTGAGATCGAGGAATTGCCGGCAAGATCTGTTTCGGATATATTGCAGCGCGGCGGTACATGCCTTATGACCGCAAGATGTCTTGAGTTTAAAAAGCCGGAGGGTGTTAAGAGAGCGATCCAGATAGCAAGAGTGTT
>JBJEIV010000043.1:0-4307 GCA_051877395.1 Candidatus Ornithomonoglobus sp. | reverse complement strand
TACCCTCATCTGTTGACGGCATAAGCGTCATGCCTATGCTGCCCAGAGTAACCATAGCGCCCACAAATATCAGAAGAACAACCGCTATAAAGCTCTTTCTGTGCTTTAACGCACGCCTTAATGCCTTTTCATAAACAACATACATCTTCTCAATGGTATAATCAAACGGTTTTAAGAACTTATGCTTCTTAGAATCGTTGAGAGCGGGTATCTTAGCCGAAAGCATCGGTATAAGCAGCATTGTGATAAGAAGCGATGCGATCTGTGAGAAGATGATTGCGAATGCAAGCTGCTTGAACATTATAGCCATAATGTTGTCGATAAACAGGATCGGAACATATACTATACAGGTTGTGATTACCGACGCAACAACCGCGCCGAACACCTCGCCGCTGCCCTTCATAGCCGCGGTTCTCGGATCCTCACCAAGCTCATCGCGCCTTCGGAAGATGTTCTCGATAACAACTACCGAGCAGTCAACAAGCATTCCGACACCGAGAGCAAGACCGCCGAGCGATACAGTATTGAGCGTCATGCCCGCGAAATACATACCTATAAAGGTTGTGAATATTGAAACCGGCATTGTGATGCCGATAACAATCGCCGTTCTCATGCTTCCCAGGAACAGGAACAGGATAAGTACTGCGAGAATACCGCCGAGAATAGCGTTCTGCGCAACAGAGCTGATACTGTTCTTTATGTAGCTTGCCTGCTCCATCGTCATATTGTACGAGAACTTCGGATGCTGAGCGCACAGATCATCAAGCGTCTTCTGAACCGCGTCAACAACATCTACCGTGTTTGCGTCCGACTCGGAGGAAACGGAAACCGAAATAGCGTTCTCTCCGTTAAGACGGGCATAGCCTGTGTCCTCATCATATGTGTCCACAACCGTCGCTACGTCACGGACGTGTATAATCTCACCCGACTTTGTGGTTACCGTTACGTTTTCAATATCTCTGAGACTGTCAAACTCACCTATTGCTCTTACGGTCATATCCTTTGATGAAGCGGATATCGAGCCGGATGCAAAGTTATTGTTCTGGGTCGCGATTGCACCCATAACGTCGCTGAGGTTGAGCGAATATCCCGCCATTTTTGTCGGATCGAGCCGAACCTCAATTACCCTGTCGGTAGCGCCCATTACGGTTACTGACGCTACACCGGCTACTGACTCCAGCTTATCCTCGAGGTTATCCTCAACGAACTTTTTCGTCTGCACGAGGTCATAGCCCTCGTAGCTTACACTCATCATCGCTACCGGCATCATGTTCATATCCATCTTTACAACCATTGGATCATCACAGTCATCCGGCAGCATTGCGCGGTACATATCTATGTTGCTCTTCATGTCGCTTACCGCCTGATCCATGTCCGTTCCGTTGGTGAACTGAACCATTACAAGCGATCTGCCCTCTGAGCTTTGTGACTGAATTGTGTCAACACCCGATATTGAGCTTACCGCGCTCTCTATTTTCTTTGTAACGAGATTCTCCATCTCGCTTGCGCCTACGTTTGAATATGTAGTGTTTACGATTGCCATGGACATTTCCATATCCGGCATACTCTCCATCGGCAGCATAGTCAGCGAATAAATACCGATAACTAAGAATATAAGCACTACCATTGTCACAGCGACAGGGCGCTTAACAGATAATTCATTAAGCTTCATTAATTTATACTACCCTTTCCGTTATTCTGTTACGATATTTATTTCGTTGTTCTGTTCTGACAGATAATCCTGACCCGATACGATTACACGGTCGCCGATTTCAACACCGGTGACAATCTCTATCATCTCATCTGTTTCTATTCCTGTTGTTACGGTTCTCTTTTCCGCTGTCTTGCCGTCAGCAGAAGCAACGAACACATAGCTCTCCTCGCCGGAAAGTATGATTGCATTGCTTGGGATCGTAACCGCGTTCGGTGCAGAATCGGTAACAAGCGTTACATCCGCAAACATTCCTGTATTCAGCTTTCCTTCATCGTTGCTTATTTCAACCTGAACCGTGTACATTCCTGTCTTTTCGTCCTTTGTCGGGTTTACAAGGGTTACAACACCGTTTATTCCCTCAAGCCCTGCTGACTGAACGCTCACAACCGCCTTTGTTCCCTGCTGAATAAACGGAATAACAGACTCTGTTACGGAAATCTCCGCTATAAGCGCGTTTGTATTCTTTATTGTAAACAGCTCCACGCCCGGAGATGCCATCTGTCCTACTTCTGCTGATTTTGACGCTATGTAGCCCGATGACATTGCTCTGAGCTTTGTGTTGTCAAGGTTATTCTTTGCGGTAGCCAAAGCCGTGCGCGCGCTTTCAAGCTGAGCGTTAGCGGTTGAAATGCTGCTTTCGTTTGATACCTTTGTAAGCCCTATATTCTCCTTTGCCTGCGCAAGAGCGTCCGAGGCGTTGTCAAGAGCGTTTCTTGCCGCATCATAGGACGCGCTGAGATTGAGCCTTGTCGTACTCAGATTTTCCTGCGCGTTTACCATTGACGAATATGCCGCATCATAGGATGCCTGCTTCTGAGACTCAAGCGATTCAAGGCTTGCGCGCAGACTCTGCACATTCTTTAAGGCTGTATCATACTCGTTCTTTGAAACCGCGCCTATCTCGTAAAGCGCTTCTGTATTTGAGAGGTTATCCTCTGCCGTCTGGAGATTGTTCCGCGCCGATATAAGCGAGGTGTCATTGTCATAAAGCTCCTTTTCGCGGTTATATGCCGCAACCGCGTCATTATAGGACTGCTCCGCAAGCTTTAAGGTTGAACCCGAGTCGTAAAGCTCCTTTTCACGGTTATAATTCTCAAGCGCCTGATTATATGCAAGCTGCGCGGAATTAAGAGTATTCTTTGCCGAGGTTGACGCCTGCTTTGTCGATGAGTTTACCACCGAATTATAGCTTGCAAGAGCGCTGTTGTAGCTTGCGAGAGCCGTCTCATAGGAGCTCTTTGTATCCGTATCGTCAAGCTCCGCGAGAATATCTCCCGCCTTGACATAATCACCCTCGTTTACATTTACTTTTACTATTCGCGCGCTTACCTTTGAAACCGTACTTGTGGTCTCTGTGGTTTTCAGCTCGCCGGTGTACTTTACCGAATCCTCAATGTATTCGGTACCCGCTTCGTAAACCGTTACATTCGTTGCGTTAGACGCAGCCTGCTCCATCGGCATATCCTTCTTGCCGCAGCCCGCTGCCGTAATCATAAGACATACGGCGGCAGCCGCCGCAGTGAATTGTTTTTTTGTCATGATATAGGATCCTCCTCCTGTGAAATTGTGTTCTGACAATCATACTGCAGCTTATACTGCACTGTCGCAAGATATGCTGAAAGCTCCGCAGATGATATCTGGTTCTTTAGAGAATCAAGCTCCTGAACAGCGCTGATGTAGTCATCTGAGGTTATAAGACCGAGGTCGAATCTGCGCTTTGCAGCTTCGACGTTCTTCTCCATGACCTCCAGGCTCTTATCGCAGTATTCAAGACTCTCATACGCGTCCGCCATATTGTTGTACGCGCTGTATATGCCTGTGCGCAGCTGCTCTATAGTATTGTAATAGTCAAGCTCCGCCTGAGCGTACTCCGCCTTGGCGCTCTTTGCGCCCACAGAGCTTGACGTGTAATGCAGAACGCTCTTATCACGCTTGAACGCCGCAAGCTCCAGACTTTCCTCCGCGTTAACTCTCGCGATCGAGTTTTTCGACTTCTTAAACGCTTCCTCAGGAGTTGTGGTATCCATCGGCTGTCTTTCAAAGCTGCCGGTTACAATAAGCTCATCCTCCTGTGGATAGTTAAGAGTGGATTTAAGCTGTACCATGCTGAGTCCCTCTGCCCTTACCGCTGAATTATAGTCATTCTGCGCCTTGATTGCCGCAAGCTTAAAGCTTTCAAAATCATTTTCGGAAATTGTTCCGTTATCATACTTTACCTGCGCATAAGTTACGCGCTCGTTAGCCGAGTCAAGAGAGCTTTTTGCAATATTTACATGCTCCACTGCGTTCAGGTATGAATAAAATGCGTTTTTAACTTCACTTTCAAGAGTATATTCCTTCTGAATGGTTGAGCGCTGTGCCACCGCATACTGGAATATATAGGAACGGTACACATATCCTGTTGTTACAAGATAGGTAGAATCACCGTTTCCGCCATCCTCTCTATAAATAGATTTTCTCGTGTCTTTGTAGTTTTTAAGGTTTTCTTCCTTCTGTGCCTTAGCCGTAGCCTCCGCCGCTGTCAGCGCCGTCATATCACGGCTGTGCTCCTTAGCGTATTCAATCGCTTTGTCAATCGTAAACGCCTGGGTTT
>JBJEIV010000042.1:0-4334 GCA_051877395.1 Candidatus Ornithomonoglobus sp. | reverse complement strand
GGACGGAAAGACCATAGACCAGAATGTAAACGCGTCTATAGACAAGCTGCCGGAAACCGAAAAATATCACATCGTTCTGTTCCACAGAGCAAACCATATGGACCTTCTGAAAAACCACGGCTTTGACCTTGTCCTTGCCGGTCATCTGCACGGCGGACAGATACGTCTGCCCAACGGTCGCGGCGTATGCTCGCCCAAATCAAGCTGGGGCAGCGGCTCGCCCATGCTGTTCCCCAAATATTTCGGCGGGCACTATAAATATATGAGTATGGACATGATAGTAAACAGAGGCATAGGAAACCCGATGATAATCCCCAGACTTTTTAACCGTCCCGAACTGACGGTAATAATACTGAAGCATAAGGAGACAAAGAAATGAAACGAGCAATTTACACCTGCTTCCCCGAGGGAAAGCACAAGGTACTCACAATGAGCTATGACGACGGTCAGATTCATGACAAGCGTCTTATCTCAATTTTTAACAAAAACGGAATAAAGGGTACCTTCCATATCAATTCCGGACTTATGGACGAGCGCAAGGTTCAGCTGTCGGAGATAAAAGAGGTCTATAAGGGGCATGAGGTAAGCTGTCATACGGTTTACCACCCGACAATCGAGCGCTGCCCGCTTCCGGCGGTTGTTGAACAGATAATTGAGGACAGGCGTAACCTTGAAAGAGCCTGCGGCTATCCGGTGCGCGGCATGAGCTATCCGAACGGCTCCTACAGCGAGGATATTGTAAAGCTGCTCCCCGCCTGCGGCATCGAATACTGCCGTGTTGTGGGAAACACCGATGATTTCGCCTTTCCCGATAACTATCTGACATGGAAATCCACCTGTCACCACGGCCACAAGCTCATGGAGAACGCCAAGCGCTTTGCAGACCTTCATAAGACGCAGTATCTCTATATGATGTATGTATGGGGACACAGCTATGAATTTGACCGTGACAATTCATGGGATTTAATAGAGGGCTTCTGCGAGTACATAGGCGGCAGAGATGATATATGGTACGCGGCAAACATTGAGATCATTGACTATATGAACGCGGCAAAGCGTCTGAAATTCACGGTTGACGGAGATATGGTATATAACCCGAACGCGATACCTGTATGGATATCCGTTGACGGTGAAATGTATAAAATCGAGCCGGGCGCGACGGTCAATATCTGATATGAGGGAAAGCGAGCTTTTCGAGCCTGTCAGAAAGCTTTTTGACGGTATGGGTTATAAGGTGAACGCGGAGGTTATGGACTGTGACGTCACAGCGTCAAGGGACGACGAGCTTATAATTATTGAGCTTAAAAGAAATCTGTCCGTAGCCCTGCTTGCTCAAGGCTTGGAGCGGCAGAAAACAGGCGCAAAGGTGTATGTCGCTGTACCGCGGCCGAAGCGCTATTCTCCGAAAACCTTCCGCGATACTCTCTATGTTATTAAAAAGCTTGAAATAGGACTTATCTTTGTAACTCTGCGCGGTGAGCATTCCTTTGCCGAAATCATTCAGGCGCCGGAGGAATTTAAGCCTGTGCGCACACGAAAAAAGCAGAGAAATAGTATTGAAAAGGAAATAGACGGACGCAGCCTCGATAAAAACAAAGGCGGCGTAACCGGAACAAAAATCACAACGGCATTCCGTGAAAAAAATATCCGCGTAGGCTGTCTGCTTGAAAAATACGGGCAGATGTCGCCAAAGCAGTTCAAAGAGTTTACCGGCGAGGACTGCGGCGGACTTCTCTACCGCAACTATTACGGCTGGTTTAAAAGAATAGAAAAAGGCGTATACGCGCTTACTGAAAAAGGTATTTCGGAAATGAGGGATTACCCGGAGCTGTACGCATATTACAGTGAGAAAGCAAATGAGGAGAACTGTTAAATTCTCCTCATTTTTTACAATGTGATATCGTCCAGTCTATGGAAGGTATAGCCCTGCTCGCTCATGTACTGAATAATCAGCTCCAGCGCATCGGCAGTAGTCTGCTTCGCATCTGTATCATGCATAAGCACGACAATATTTTTCCCCTCAGGTATATACTGCGCAGAGGTGTCAAGGAAGGTCTGGACAAGCTCTGTCTGAGTTCTTGTTCCGTTCTCCGCATCACCGTTAAGACAGTTCCAGTCGCAGAAATAATACCCAAGCTGCTTCAGATTTTCCTTGTATACCTGCTTTTCCGCGGCATGGTCACCGGAATTATAGCTGCCTCCTGGGAAACGCATAAGCTTAAAGTTCATCGGAGCGCCTGTCGCGTTCTCAATTGCAGTCTGACACGCGTTGATCTCCCCGACAAAGCTTTCCGCGCTTCCGTATAGCTCATTATAATTGTGACTATATGAATGATTTGCGAGAAGGTGTCCTTCATCATATACACGCTTTGTAATTTCCGGATACTGATCCACATATTTACCGACCTCGAAGAAGGTCGCCTTTGCATTATATTTTGCCAGTATGTCCAGAATTTCACCGGTTACAACAGCTGACGGACCATCGTCAAAGGTCAGATAACAGCGGCGCGTCATGCCGTTCAGTCTTGATGCCGCAATTATGTCAATAACGTCCTGAATCTGATCAGGCGCCGGAATGTTGCCGACTGAAGCGCCGGCAATGTCCTGCGCCGTGTCTGCCGTTGGTTCCTCGGCTATCTCCGTTATGACTTCAGGCTCACTCTGGGGGTCTGTTTTAAGCACCACGCAAATCGCCGCCACACATACAACAACAGCTGCGGCCATTATAGCGATCACTGCCTGCATGCTGTTAACTCTGATTTTTCTTCCCGCTATGCGCGCTGACACCACAGGCGTTGCGGTCTTGACCTCATGTTGTCTCACCTTACGCGGTTTCTGTTCGACTGTGCTGCTGACTACTGCGGGTTCCTTCTCCGGCACAGGCGTTTTCTTCTCATAAAACTTCTCGGTGTAATCATTCTCCATAAAGGAACAATCAAAATCGTCCTCCTCATCAAAAATGAAATCATCGGGAATATCTGTTCTGTTTTCATCCTTAATTGTTATCACCCTCTTTAGTTTATAACCAAAACTATATGCATTAACCGCATGCATTAAGTATTATTAAAACACAAAGTACTTAATGCATGCTATATAGTATAACACATTTTTTCGGAATTGAAAAGGGTTTATTTAAAAAAATATTCTATACAGATGAGAATTTTTATTTTTATTTATACGCTTTTGGCAAACCATTCCTTCATCGTGCGGAGCACCCTAACAAGCTGCTCATCGTTAATAACATACGGAACCATCGCATACATATAGTTAAGGAACGGACGTGAGAACACGCCTCGCTCGTAGGCAAACTGCTGATACCCCTTAATATCATGGCTGTCATACACCTCAATACAAACACAGCCGCCCATCCAGCGCACTTCCTTTATTCTCGGATCATTAAAGCCTTCCATTTCACGCTTTGTAACCTCTTCTATATGCTTTATGCGCTCCATATAATTTCCGTTTTCAAAAAGCTCAATGGATTTCAGCGCGACACTGCATGCGAGAGCGTTGCCCATAAAGGTCGGTCCGTGCATAAGCGCCTTTTCCGGCGCGTCAGCATAGAAGCCCTCAAACACCTTATGATTTGCGACTGTCACCGCATGACCGATATATCCGCCGGTAAGCGCCTTCCCGAGAACTAGAATATCCGGCAGAACAAGGTCTGCAACAAAGCGGTTTCCGGTTCTTCCGAAGCCTGTCGCGACCTCGTCAAATATCAGCAGAACGCCGTACTCGTCGCAAAGCTCCCTTGCGCGCCGCAAAAACGAAACATCATACATTCTCATGCCGCCCGCGCCCTGTAAAAGCGGCTCAACTATAAAGCAGTTCAGCTCCTCGTGGTATTTCTCAAATGCCTCCTCAAGAGCCGGAATTTCCGTGGGGATATGTATACAGTCCTTCTTCTCGCCGTACGCCTCAAGTATAAAGTGGTAATCCTCGTCATCGCCGACCTCCATAGCCTTGAAGGTGTCGCCGTGATAAGCGTGAGTGAGCGCCAGAACCTTTGTGCGCTTTAAATCACCCTTGTTGACATAATACTGCAAAGCCATTTTAAGGCTTACCTCTACGCCCACGCTTCCCGAATCCGAGAAAAAGCAGTAGTCAAGATCACCCGGCAGCCACTGTGCAAGCTTATCAGAAAGCTTCTGCACCGGGTCATGGGTCAGACCTCCGAGCATAACGTGAGCAAATTTCTTTGTCTGCTCAATAATCGCCTCGTTGAGCGCCGGATTTTTATAGCCGTGAATAACGCTCCACCAGGACGAAACCGAATCGATCAGCTTCGCGTCCTCTGTGTATAAATAAACGCCCTCCGCGTCAACTATTTTATA
>JBJEIV010000041.1:0-4340 GCA_051877395.1 Candidatus Ornithomonoglobus sp. | reverse complement strand
ATCTTAAGGAAATCGGCATCAAGGTGACATATATGCACTCCGAGATAAAGACAATAGAGCGTACCGAGATTATAAAGGACCTGCGCATAGGCGTTTATGATGTTCTCGTGGGAATAAACCTGCTGCGTGAGGGACTTGATATTCCCGAGGTTGCGCTTGTGGCTATCCTTGACGCGGACAAGGAGGGCTTTTTGCGAAGCGAGATGTCGCTGATACAGACCATAGGCCGCGCCGCGCGCAACGCTGACGGACGCGTTATAATGTACGGCGACACCATAACCGGCTCAATGAGCCGCGCAATAAGCGAGACCCGCCGCAGACGCGAGCTTCAGATGAAATTCAACGAGGAGCACGGCATTGTGCCTACAACGATCCGTAAGGATATACGCGAGATCCTCGAGCCTATGCAGGCGGTTGAGGAGCAGAGCGGCAAGAGCGCGGCAATCGACTTTAAGAAGCAGATCGCGGAGCTTGAAAAGCTTATGCTTGACGCCGCGGAGAAGCTTGAGTTTGAGAAGGCCGCGGAATACCGCGATCAGATAAGACGAATTGAAAAGGAATTTGATTTATGATAAATGAAACAGAGTTAAAAACAGCCGTGGATATTATAACCGAAAGGATTCTTACCCCCGTACTGTATATGTACGAGGAGGAGGTCACGGAATTTATATGCTTCAGCGACTCAAACGCGCCGCAGGAAGATTTTGACGAGGCGGAGCGCGTTGTATTCGAAACCTTAGGGCTGCAATGCGAAATTGTCGATATACGCGAATTTCCCGAATCGGACAGGCTTGAAATAGCCACCACGGCAAGAGCTGTCTATACCGCCGATCCGTTTGTGCAGATGCTTTTTGAAAATGCAATGTATGCGGACGTTCAGCGTATCATTGACGAAAGAAGCTCTATAATACAGCGGAAATCGGATACTCAATCATACTATTTGAATTAAAGAGGAATACAGCAGATGTTAAACGGAGAAATTAAAATTCAGGGCGCGCGTGTGCATAATTTGAAAAACATTTCCATAAATATACCGAGGGACAAGCTGGTGGTTCTTACCGGACTATCAGGCTCGGGCAAAAGCTCGCTTGCATTCGACACGATATATGCGGAGGGACAAAGACGATATGTTGAGTCGCTTTCCTCCTACGCGAGAATGTTTTTAGGGCAGATGGATAAGCCGGATGTGGACTATATCGAGGGACTTTCACCGGCAATCAGTATTGACCAGAAAACCACCTCAAAGAATCCGCGTTCAACCGTGGGAACAGTAACGGAGATTTATGACTATCTTCGTCTGCTTTACGCGCGAATCGGTATTCCCCACTGCCCGAAATGCGGCAAGGAGGTAAAGCGGCAGACGGTTGACCAGATCGTTGACCGCATTATGGAGCTGCCGGAGCGTTCAAGAATACAGATACTTGCGCCTGTGGTCACAGCCAAAAAGGGCGAGCATAAGAATATTTTCGAATCCGCGAAAAAGAGCGGCTATGTGCGCATGAGGGTCGACGGCGAAATGTATGACGTGAACGAGCCGCCGACGCTGAAAAAGACCTTTAAGCACAATATAGAAATCGTTATTGATCGTCTTGCCGTAAAGCCGGATATTGAGCTGCGTCTGGGCGACTCGATCGAAACCGCCTTCAAGCTCAGCGGCGACATAGTTATGGTAGAGGTCGTTGGCGGCGAAACCATGCGTTTTTCACAGAGCTATGCCTGCGATGACTGCGGCATAAGCCTGCCCGAGCCGGAGCCGAGAATGTTCTCTTTCAACAACCCGTTCGGCGCGTGTCCGAACTGCGACGGTCTCGGAGTTCTTCTGAAAATCGACCCCGATCTTGTTGTCGCAAACCCAGATGTCGGAATTTTAGAGGGCGCTATACGGTGCAGCGGCTGGAACAACTATGATGATCCGTCAAGCGTTGCCTATATGTACTACAACGCGATAGCGGATACCTACGGCTTTGATATAAGCACCCCCTACAAGGATATACCCGAGGAGGCAAAGGATGTGCTGCTGTACGGCACAGGTGAGGAAAAGCTCACGCTTAAATATAACCGCTCCTACGGCAGCGGCTCCTATGAGATGCCGTTTGAGGGCGTTATAACGAACCTTCAGCGCCGATACGACAAGCCGACATCAGAGTATGCAAGAGCCGACATAGGCCGCTACATGAACGATATACGCTGTCCTAAGTGCAAGGGCGCAAGACTTAACGATGATATGCTTTCCGTTACGGTAGGCGGAAAAAATATCTATGAATTTACCTGCATGAGCGTTAAGGATGAAATGGAATTTGTGAACAGCCTTGAATTTACCGAGCGCGAAATGATGATCGCAAAGCAAATCATAAAGGAAATCAAGGCGCGTCTGCAATTTTTGCTTGACGTCGGTCTTGAATACCTTACCCTCTCCCGCTCCTCGGGAACGCTTTCCGGCGGCGAGGCGCAGAGAATAAGGCTTGCCACCCAAATAGGCTCCGGCCTTACGGGAGTTCTCTATATTCTTGACGAGCCGAGCATCGGACTTCACCAGAGAGATAACACAAGGCTTATCGGGACCCTGCTCCATCTGCGCGACTTGGGCAACACGGTAATCGTGGTTGAGCACGACACCGACACTATGATGGCGGCGGATTATATTGTTGACGTAGGGCCGGCTGCCGGAATAAACGGCGGCGAAATAGTCGGAACCGGCACCGCGCAGGAGCTTATGAAATGTCCGCGGTCGCTTACCGGCAAGTATCTGAGCGGCGAGCTGAAAATCGAGGTACCAACAGAGCGCCGCAAGCCTACCGGCTGGATAACCGTTAAGGGCGCAAAGGAAAACAATCTTAAAAATATAAACGTAAAATTCCCGACAGGCGTATTCACCTGTGTAACGGGTGTTTCCGGCTCCGGCAAAAGCTCTCTCGTAAATGAAATTCTGTACAAGAGCCTTGCCCACACCCTAAACCGCGCGCACACAAAGCCGGGACAGCATAAGGAAATTCTCGGAACGGAGGTCCTTGACAAGGTAATAGATATAGACCAGAGCCCTATCGGAAGAACTCCGCGTTCAAATCCGGCGACCTATACAAATCTTTTCAATGATATCCGCGAGGTGTTCGCGCAGACAAACGAATCAAAGATACGCGGCTACAAAGCGAGCCGTTTCAGCTTCAATGTAAAGGGCGGACGCTGCGAGGCATGTACGGGAGACGGTATCGTTAAAATTGAGATGAACTTTCTTTCCGATGTATATGTTCCCTGCGAGGTCTGCAAGGGCAGACGCTACAACCGCGAAACACTCGAGGTCAAATACAAGGGCAAATCGATTTATGATGTTCTCGAAATGACGGTTGACGAGGCGGTTGAATTCTTCGCCAACATTCCGAAAATCAAAAGACGGCTTGAAACCATACAGGAGGTCGGTCTGGGATATGTAAAGCTCGGACAAAGCTCAACGCAGCTTTCCGGCGGAGAGGCGCAGAGAGTAAAGCTTGCAACCGAGCTTTCCCGCCGCCCAACAGGAAAGACTGTATATATCCTTGACGAGCCCACAACAGGACTTCATTCCGCAGACGTGCAAAAGCTTATTGAGGTTCTTAACAGACTTGTCGAGGGCGGCAACACGGTTATTGTAATTGAGCACAATCTTGACGTTATCAAGACTGCCGATTATATAATAGACCTCGGTCCTGAGGGCGGTGACGGCGGCGGCACAGTCGTTGCCAAGGGGACCCCTGAGGAGGTCGCAGAAAATGAAAACTCATACACAGGACAATATTTAAAGAAGATGCTGGAAAAATGAATGTAAAAACACTTATTGACAAATTCAGAACAGGCAAGGTTCGGGAAACCGTTATCTGCTCGGTGCTCGCAGTATTAATAGGGGCGCAGCTCGGTTTTATCTCTGGCTTTTTCGGCAGAACGCTTGAATTTATAGAGGAATTCCGCGCAGAGCACTATATTGCGCTTGTACCCTTTCTAGGACTTGCCGGAGTTGTGATCATATTCCTCTATAAGCGTTTCAGTCCGAACTCAGAGCAGGGACTCAACCTCGCCATCGCCTATAATATGGGCGAGGTGAGCGATAAAGGAGAGATAAAGGATTTCGGTCACGCGCAGAAGCTTGGCCGTTATCCTGACGGATATGTCCTTCTGAAGCTTATTTCAAATGCTATAATGCTGCTCTTCGGCGCGAGCACCGGCAAGGAGGGAACAGTTGCGACCTGCGGCGCGGCGATCGGCGATTATATGTCGCGTATCTTCAGAGTCCGCAAGTACAACCGTATTCTGCTTGTGACAGGCGTAAGCGCGGCGGTTGCAGGACTTTTCCAGACCCCCTTGGGCGGACT
>JBJEIV010000040.1:0-4343 GCA_051877395.1 Candidatus Ornithomonoglobus sp. | reverse complement strand
ATTCCCTTTGCCTCGTCAATACTCTCTTTGAGGATCTTGCAGTACATATCATATCCGACATTATCCATATGACCGTGCTGTTCCGGTCCGAGAATGTTTCCCGCGCCGCGTATTTCAAGGTCGCGCATCGCGATCTTAAAGCCGGAGCCGAACTCCGTAAACTCTCTTATCGCGCTGAGACGCTTCTGCGAAACGGGAGAAAGCACCTTATCCCTCTGATATGTCAGATATGCGTACGCGGCGCGGTTTGAGCGTCCTACGCGACCTCTCAGCTGATAGAGCTGCGCAAGACCCATTCTGTCCGCATTCTCAATGATAATCGTGTTTGCGTTGGGAATATCAAGTCCTGTTTCGATAATCGTTGTGCAGACGAGAACCTGTGTTGTTCCGTTTACCATATCATACATTATATCCTCAAGCTGCTGCTCGTTCATCTTTCCGTGTCCGACAGCGACCTTTATATCAGGAAAATGCTCCTCGATCCATGCCGCCTTGCGGAATATCCCCTGCACGCGGTTATACAGATAGAACACCTGCCCGCCGCGCGCAACCTCGCGTCTTATAGCGTCCAGAACGACCATTTCGTTAAACTCCAGAACATAGGTCTGCACCGGGTAACGATTCAGCGGCGGCTGAGTAAGAACGCTCATATCACGCACCGAGGTCATCGCCATGTGAAGCGTTCTCGGTATGGGTGTCGCGGTCATCGTAAGGACATCCACATTTGTTTTAAGCTCCTTTAACCGCTCCTTGTGCGCAACGCCGAAGCGCTGTTCCTCATCGACAATAAGCAGTCCGAGATCCTTGAACTTAACGTCCTTTGAAAGCAGACGGTGTGTTCCTATCACTATATCAATTCTTCCGTCCTTGAGCTTTTTAATGATCTCCGTCTGCTGCTTTGCCGTTCTGAATCGCGAGAGCATCTCTACATTTATAGGAAAATCCGCCATTCTCGACAGAAATGTCTCATAATGCTGCATTGAAAGCACCGTTGTGGGGCAAAGATACGCAACCTGCTTGCTGTCGCATACTGCCTTGAACGCGGCACGCAGAGCGACCTCGGTTTTACCGAAGCCCACATCACCACAGAGCAGTCTGTCCATCGGCTGCGGCTTTTCCATATCCGCCTTGACCTCCTCGATTGAGCGAAGCTGATCCTGCGTTTCATTGTAATGGAAGGTGTCCTCAAAATCCCTCTGCCACGGAGTATCCTCACCAAAAGCATGCCCCTTTATCTTCTCACGCTCCGCATAGAGCTTTATAAGTCCCTTTGCCAGCTCGTCGGTAGACGCCTTTACTCTCGCCTTTGTCTTTACCCATTCCTGCGTTCCGAGCTTATTGAGCTTAACTGTCTTTTCCTCGCCCTTTCCGCTGTATTTATACAGCAGGTTGAGCTGATCAACGGGAACATACAGAACATCTGTTCCCTTATATTTTATTTTCAGATAGTCCTTTGATATCCCGTCAACGGTGATTTTCTGAATACCCGTGTATTCTCCTATGCCGTGCGTAACGTGAACAACATAATCGCCCGGACTTATGTCATTATACGATTTTATTCTGTTTGCGTTATCCTGTCTGCGCCGCTCTCTTGAGCTTTTTGACTCAAAAATCTCCTTTTCCGAAACAAGCGCGAATTTGATCTCCGGGTACTCAAAGCCGTTTGTATGGCTGCCGCGTATGATTACGGTTTCGCCCTTTTCAAATTCTCCGTTTTCCGAAATACGGCATTTTATTCCACGCTCATTGAAAACGCCGTTCAGATTTTGCGCGCGGCCCCTCGTCGCCGCCAGGACAACCACCGTATATCCGTCAGCCTGCCATTTTGTAAGGTCCTCATAGAGATATTCTATTTTGCCGTGGAACGAAACGGTTGTTTTTGTCACAAACATTTCAAGATGCTTAAAGCTGAAATCATTTTTTGTATGCGAAAGGATTTCAACCGCTGTCAGTTTCATTGCCGACAATCCGGCAATAATCTCCTCGCCGCTTCGGTAAAAATCGGTTTTCTCCGCTCCTATTATCTGCTTTAATTTAAGCTCCGTTATTATCTCGTTATGCTCCCACGCGAAGGTTTTTAAGCGTTCAGAGATACGCTTAGGGTCAAGCACAAACGCTATATCACTTTTCTCAAAATAATCAAGCAGCGAGGGTATTCTGCCGTAAATAAGAGAAATATATTTATCCACCGACGGAAAATAATGGCGCTCATTAAAAGCTTCAATATCCGCGTTAAGATTTTTTATATATTCCGTCATATCGGTTTTTTTTCGTCCCGCGCTTTTAACACGCCTCTCAAGCTCCAGCACGATCTCTTCCCGTCTTTTGGTTGAGTAGAGCGCTTCAACCACAGGAATAATTCTTACCGACTCTATATTATCGATCGTTCTCTGGCTGTCAGCGTCAAAGCGTCTTATAGAGTCTATCTCATCATCCCAGAACTCTATCCTCACCGGGCCGTCACAGTTCGGTGAATACACGTCAAGAATACCTCCGCGTATCGCGAACTGTCCCGCGCCCTCTATCATTTCCTCGCGGCAATACCCCATTGCTGTAAGCTTTTCTGCCAAGCCTGCAATATCCTGAGTTCCCCCGACCTCAAATTCGAGAATATTCCCCGTGAATTTCTCCTTATCGGCAGTATAGGTCATGAGCGCGTCAACCGACGCCACAACAATAACACCCCTGCCCTCCGTGATTTTGTTCAGCACAGAAAGCCGCGCATTGTCGTTTGCGCGGCCCATTGATTCAATATTATAAAACACATACTCCTTTGACGGGAACAGAGCGACATTCTCATTATACAGTCTGAGGTCGTCACGGATCGCCCTTGCCTCCATATCGGAATATGTCACCACCAGCGTGTTGCCGCCGTTTTTTTCGTGCGCAGCCGCAATAAGCTGCGGCTGCGCGCTGTCTACCACGCCCGCGACTGACATCGGCGTGTTGGAGAGATTGCTTATCATCCCTTCATAGGGACGATAGCCCTCCAGCAAATGCTTTAAATCCATTTTAATCTCCCCGGAATCATTTATTTACCGTTAAATTTATTCATTGCGCTCCCGAATCCCCTTGCGATAATTTCTTTAACAGCCTTATCCGCTCTTATTATCGCGTCCTCAAGGACTGGTATTTCCTCCTTTGCAAAGCGCCCCAGAACATAATCCGCAAGGTCATAATCCTTATGCTGCGGCGAGCCTACACCTATACGCACACGCGGAAACTGATCCGAGTTGAGATGATATATAATCGACTTCAAGCCATTGTGACCGCCCGCGCTGCCCTTTCCGCGCACGCGTATTCTGCCTGTGTCCAGAGATATATCATCGCTTATTATAATTACGTTCTCAACAGGTATTTTAAAGAAATTTACAAAATCAGCTATGCTCTCGCCGCTGTTGTTCATAAACGTCTGAGGTTTGACCAGAAACGCCTTTTCACCGTTGATTTCCGTTTCTCCGTAAAGCGCCTTATATTTGAGCTTCTTTATTTTTACGCCCAACTCATCGGCAATATAATCTATTGTGTGAAAGCCGATATTATGCCTTGTCATTTCATATTGGTTGCCCGGATTTCCCAAGCCCGCTATAAGATACATGCTCACCCTCCATTATATAATACTTTCTCATGTTATTATAGCATAAAAACATGATAATTACAAGATATTTTCTGCATTTTCCCACGCACAAACGCAGGCTCTCTGAGCCTGCGCCGTGTATTATGATTTTATATATTCATTATTGAATTGAAAGCGTAATAGCCTCACCGTTTGTATCATAGAGTGTAAATTCTGCTGTAGTATCAACAAGGCTCTTGAGATCCTCTGTGTCATACATTGCATTTGCGACTATGTCCGCCATAAGCATTGCTCCGAGATATGTCGAATGGAGCGAATCACTGACGTTCATATTCGCCGCCCAGAAGGTCTTTGCCGCATCCTCACCCAACGGTGTGATGTAATTGTCTGTCGCATACTGCCAACTCAGCCCTGAAAGATCAATATACTTGCAGCCAAGCTCCTCACATTTAGCAATTACCGAGCCTGTACCCTGTACACTCTCTTTCCATCCTGTTCCGTGAGTCGAAATGTTCGGTGTTACAAAGCAAAGATTGATACCCTTTGCCACAGCCTCGTTATAAACAAGCTCCATGTAGTTCTGCATATTTGCATATCTTGCAGAATCAGAGCCCAATGACGCCGGGTAGTTTCTGTCATTATATCCGCACTCGAACAGGAGAACATCGTCCTCCTCGGCATTTGCAAGAACTGTCTTGAATACCGTTTCATAAAGTCCCTGACAATAGTTGCCGCTCTCCGCAAGGTTTGTTACATTTATATCGTC
>JBJEIV010000039.1:0-4347 GCA_051877395.1 Candidatus Ornithomonoglobus sp. | reverse complement strand
GGCTTTTCCTTATCTCTGAGCTTTGCCGCTTTCTCGTATTCCTGAGCGTTTACGGCTTCCTCTCTCTCGCTTGAAAGCTTTTCAAGCTCCTTTTCCTTTTCCTTTAAGTCCGGCGGAGCGGTCTGCGCCCCAAGCTGCTTCTTTGACGAAGCCTCATCTATAAGGTCAATAGCCTTATCCGGCAGGAAACGGTCGGTTATATATCTTGCCGACATTGACGCCGCCGCCTGTAACGCCTCATCGGTAATTGTTACGCCGTGGTGCGCCTCGTATTTGTCGCGGATTCCCTTTAATATCTCAACGGTTTCTTCAACTGTCGGCTCTCCTACCGTTACCGGCTGAAAACGTCTTTCAAGAGCCGCATCCTTTTCGATATACTTCTTGTATTCCTTTAAGGTTGTCGCGCCGATAAGCTGTAATTCACCGCGCGCAAGGAACGGCTTTAAGATATTTGACGCGTCAAGAGAGCCCTCCGCGCTGCCGGCTCCCACAATCGTGTGAAGCTCGTCAACGAACAGAATTACGTCGCTTGACTGGCATACTTCGTTTATTACCTTCTTGATTCTTTCCTCAAACTCACCGCGGTACTTTGCTCCCGCAACCATTGACGATATATCAACCGCTACCAACCGCTTGTTTTTAAGCAGCTCCGGCACATCCCCTGCCGCGATTTTCTGGGCAAGCCCTTCAACAACCGCGGTCTTGCCTACGCCCGGCTCGCCTATAAGGCACGGATTGTTCTTTGTGCGTCTTGAGAGGATCTGGGTTACTCTCTCAATCTCCTTTGACCTGCCGATTACCGGGTCAAACTTGTTCTCTCTCGCAAGCGCCGTGAAATCACGTCCGTACTCGTCAAGAGTAGGAGTTGACGACTTTCCGTTCGGCCGCTTTGCCTGCGAATAGCCGCCGCTTGCCGACGGCTCCGTTACGCCCGCGCTGAGCGAATCAACCACATCATGATAAACCTGGTTTATATTCAGTCCGAGAGATACGAGTACCCTTACGCCTACGCTGTCTCCGTCGCGGAGAATTGCCATCAGAAGATGCTCTGTTCCGATATAGTTATGACCCATATCCCTCGCTTCGATCGCCGCCATCTGCAGAACACGCTTTGTTCTCGGCGTCAGCGGAAGCTCCGTTTCCGGGTTCAGCGGCTCGTTTGAGCCTGTAAGCTCCACTATTTTATCTGTTACCTTTTCCGCGGTAATATCCGCCTTTTCAAGCACCTTTGCCGCAACGCCTGAGCCTTCCTTCACAAGACCCGCCACAATATGCTCGCTGCCTATATAGCGGTGTCCCAAAGCGCACGCGGTGTCATGCGCTTCACTTATTGCGATTCTCGCTCTTTCCGTAAAATTTGAAAATAACATATAAATCACCCTCCCTTACTGTCATTACCTGTTTATATATTATTCCTTATTAATTCCGCGCGCTGTCTGTCACGCTCGGCGGGAGCAAGCTCCTTGCCCGCCATTATTACCGACGGCGCTGTTTTTACCATTAATTCAATCGGTGTCATTTTACCGTCACATTTAATTATTCCCATATTCTGACCAAGCATAACATCGGAAAGCATTGTTTTTGCCTCCGCGGAAGATATGCTTCTCGCATATTTAAGCACTCCGTATGAACGGAACAGCTTATCCTCAAGCTCCGGCTTGTGGTTCTTTTCAAGAACATCTCTTGCCTGCTTTTCCATGTCCGCTATCTTATTGACAACCGCCTTCAGCTTATCTATGATTTCCTTTTCGGTAAGACCCATTGTCACCTGATTTGAAATCTGATAAAGGCAGCCCTCGGCGTTTGTACCCTCGCCGTAAAGACCTCTTACAGCTATGCCTACACCCGATACCGACTGTAATACTCTTGCGATATTGCCCGTCATTACAAGTCCCGGAAGATGCATCATAACCGACGCTCTCAGACCCGTTCCGGCATTTGTCGGGCACGCGGTCAGATAGCCGTATCGCTCATCAAACGCGTATGTCAGCGATTCCTCAAGCACATCATCAACCTTGTCCGCCAGATCGTACGCTTCATCAATACAGTAGCCGCCCATTATGACCTGGAGCCTTATATGATCCTCCTCCATAAACATAATGCTCATCGTCTTGTTTTTATTCACAAGAACGGTGTGTCCGTTTCCGTCCACCATCTGAGGGCTTATGAGATGCTCCTCAAGCAGGGAAACCTTTTCCGTTCTGTTAAGCTTGTCAAGGTCTATGCTTTTAAAATCCTTTGCCAGCGTTGAGTTGCTTTCAAAAACAGAGGCGTTAAGCTTTTTTGTGACCTCCGCTTTTTTGCCGTCTGTCAGTGCTGCCGGAAACGGCGTTTTGTCAAGATTTCTTGCCAGTCTCACTCTTGTTGAGATTATTATTCCGTCATTAAGATCGTTATACCAGATCATTTTGATGCTCCCCCTTCTATGCTCTTAATTTCCGCGTGCAGCTTTGCCGCCTTCTCGTATTCCTCTTTGTTCACCGCGTCCTTGAGCTGCTTTTTCAGCTCCTCAAGACGGCGCTTTGCTTTGATGTCTGCGCCGGACTTTGACGGGACCTTGCCTACATGCTGCGAGCTTGAATGTACCTGTCTTAGCACTCCCTCCGCTCCGTTTGCAAAGGTCTTATAGCATTCTCCGCAGCCGAATTTTCCTGTGCGGTTGAAATCCGCCCATGTGTGTCCGCATACAGGGCACTTCTTATCATCACTTCTTACGACGTTCTGGGTATTGAACATATCCATGCTGTCAAACATATCAAATAACTCTGAAAACAAATCCATCATTTCTGTTACCTCCTCATCATTTCATCCGTTAAGCTTATTTCATTACATTGAGCATATTTTTCAGAACATCCGCTCTTATGACGTCCTGCCCATTAAGAGTATGCGCCGATACCGCCGCCTTCATAATCAACGCTGTCTGCGCGTCTGTCTTTCCCGCATTATAAAGCATTTCTATGAAATCAACCGCCTCTTTTTCTCCTATACTGCCTCCTATATATTCTGCCGCAGAGCCTTGCTTTGCCCTGCGTATCGTGACATATCCACCGCCTCCGCGTCTTGATTCAACTATATAACCCCTTTCCGGGCTGAATCTTGTCGCTATTACATAATTTATCTGTGACGGCACACAGCCGAAAAGCTGCGCCAGCTCATTGCGCTGTATTCTCAGCTGTTCCTCTTGCTCCTGCTTTAACAGTTCAAGGAGAAACGCTTCTATTCTATCCGACATTCCCATGTTTTTCACTTCCGTTTCTGACTTTGACTTTCTTTGACCTTTATCTTAATTAATATTATACTCCTTTTTCGTGAAATGTCAAGCCCTTTTTTGTATTTCTTTTATGGAAAATTTATGAACAAACTGTTAATACGGCGGGATTTTCCCAAAAAGCTTGAAATTTTCTCAATTTTTTTTCAAAAAACAGTGGTAATCTTTGAAGTTTTGTGATACAATATAGTTTGTATATGTGTGTTTATACGCATTTTTTGATTAAATGATATAATTTATACATTATATCCTACAGATTACGAGGTGATTAAATGAATTTATTCGATAAAATATTCGGTACGTACTCTGACCGTGAGCTCAAGCGTATTCACCCGATCGCGAAGCAGGTTGTAGCATTGGAGCCTGAAATTGAAAAGCTTTCGGATGCGGAGCTGAGAGCGAAAACAGATGAATTCAGACAGCGCTATCAGAACGGTGAAACTCTTGACGAGCTTCTTCCCGAGGCTTTTGCGGTTATGCGCGAGGCAAGCTGGAGAGTTTTGGGCATGAAGCATTTCTATGTTCAGGTTGTCGGCGGCATCATTCTGCATCAGGGACGTATCGCGGAAATGAAAACAGGTGAAGGTAAAACTCTCGTTTCAACCCTTCCGGCATATCTTAACGCGCTTACAGGCAAGGGCGTACATATCGTTACCGTAAACGATTACCTTGCAAAGCGTGACTCGGAATGGATGGGCAAGGTTTACCGCTTCTTAGGCATGAGCTGCGGACTTATTATCCACGAAAAGGACAACGACCAGAGACGCGAAGCGTATGCCTGCGATATTACCTACGGTACAAACAATGAGCTTGGCTTTGACTACCTCCGCGACAACATGGTTGTTCATAAGGAGCAGATGGTTCAGCGAGGACATAATTATGCAATCGTCGACGAGGTTGACTCGATCCTCATAGATGAAGCAAGAACGCCGCTTATTATTTCGGGTATGGGCGAAAACGCAAACGAGCTTTATCATGTTGCCGATATGTTCGTTAAGCGTCTTAAAAAGCTCGTTGTTACGGAGCATGACGATAAGCAGCTTGACACCGACGTTGACGCTGACTACATCGTTGACGAA
>JBJEIV010000038.1:0-4355 GCA_051877395.1 Candidatus Ornithomonoglobus sp. | reverse complement strand
CTCCCTGCGACGCCGCTTGCGGCTTCGGAGGGAGGCAAGCAAACAATAATTTAGTATGAAATCAAAGTGATAAAAATGACCTACAAGGAAGCACGAAAATATACAGAAGGTCTGAAGCCGCGCGGCATACAGCCGGGACTTACAAGCATTGCGGCGCTTTGCGAGGAGCTGGGCAGTCCGCAGAACTATCTGAGCATCGTCCATATTGCCGGAACAAACGGCAAAGGCTCAACGGGAGCGTTCCTTGCTTCAGTTATGAACGCGTCGGGAAGAAGCGCCGCGCGATTTGTATCTCCCGCGGTCGGCGATTACCTTGAAGCATTCACAATTGACGGCAGACCTATACCAAAGGAGCTGTATGCCCGCTGCGCGGAGCGGGTAAAGGCGGCAAACGAAAGGCTTGCTCTGCTGGGGATTTTCCCCACCTCCTTTGAGGCGGAAACGGCGATCGCGTTTCTTGCATTCCGTGAGCTTTGCCCCGATTACGCGCTTATTGAATGCGGCATGGGCGGCAGACTTGACGCTACAAATATAATATCCTCCCCCTTCGTGTCCGTAATAACATCGATATCATCCGACCACAAAAAATTTCTGGGAAACACGATAACAGAAATAGCGGCGGAAAAAAGCGGGATAATAAAATATAACAGTCCGGTCGTAACCTGTGAGCAGTCAGATGACGCTATGGAGGTTATCGCCGCGGCGGCAAGGGAGCACGGCTCACCGCTCTATATTGCCGACGATATTGAAAACGCGCGGTATTATGAGGACAAAACGGTATTTGACTTTGAGGGTGAGGAATATACAATTCACCTCCCCGGAGTCTTTCAGCCGCAGAACGCGGCAATAGCGATAAAGACCGCGCAGCTGCTCGGAATAAGCGGCGAAAATATCCGCAGGGGACTTGAAGGCGCGGTATGGGAATACCGTTTTGAACGGATCGGAAAGTATATTCTTGACGGCGCGCATAACGAGAACGCCGCCCTGAGGCTTGCGCAGTCGATACGGCAGTATCTTCCCCAAAAGCGTCCGGCATTCATCTGCGGCTGCTTCCGCGACAAGGACTATGACGCGATAGCGCGCCTCACAGCCCCCCTTGCCGGCGCCGTATACTGCATAAAGCCGCCGACCGAACGCGGACTTGAAAGCGATGAGCTGCGGGGCGCCTTTGAAAAATACGGCGCAAGCTCATACAACGCAGGAACTCTTGAAAGCGCCCTTGAAATGACGGCAGACTGTGAGGCTGTCGTGATTTTCGGCTCGCTCTCGATACTGGGCGATGCAAAACGCCTGATACAAAACAAACAGAAGGATAACGACAATGCAAAGATGCGATAAAATATATAATCATCCACGGTACCGCGCGCAAATGGCTCATATTGAGGAAGCGGAGAAGGACAGAAAATTCTGTCTGCACAACCTCTCACATTCGTTTGATGTGGCGAGGATAGGCAGGATCATGATACTTGAGCAGGGGCTTGACATAGATACGGAGCTTTTTTATGCCGCGGCGCTTCTGCACGATGCCGGACGTTACAGCGGCATCCCCCACAACGAGGCGGGCGCGGAGCTTGCGGAGCAGATAATGCCCGAATGCGGATTTACTCCTAAAGAAACGGAGCTTGTAGCCGGAGCGATAAGAGGTCACCGTGTAAAGCAGGACGGAACGGATTTTTCCTCGATACTGTACGCTGCGGACAAAAAATCCCGACTGTGCTTTGACTGCATGGCGGCTGACGAATGCTACTGGAGCAATGATAAGAGAAATATGAATATAGAGGTGTAAATGATTTTGATTAGCAAATTAAGACTCAGTTAAAAGCGCGGATAAAAGCGTTATAAAATATTGAAATTTTTCTTATATTATGCTATAATTATTTCGGAGGGAATGATATTATGGAGGACCAAAGTGGTTTGACACAGCACGAACAGGATCTCGAATACATAAAAGGATTCAGGCTTATCGATGACGATTTCGGCAAAAAGGTGTTTGCAGATCCTGAATGTACTGAGCTTATACTTCAAATTATACTCGATATGCCGGATTTAAAGGTTATTGAGGTTGTTGCTGAGTATGATATTCACAACGTATGGGGGCGTTCGGTCAGATTTGATATATATGCTGTTGACGGCAGCGGAAAAGAGTACAATATAGAAATACAGCGTGCTGATACAGGCGCAGTACCAGCAAGGGCAAGATATAACAGCAGTCTGATTGACGCAAATGCGCTTGACAAGGGTGAAAAGCATGGTGATCTTCCGGAAACCTATGTGATATTTATAACCGAAAACGATGTGCTGCAAAACGGACTTCCCATATATCATATTGAAAGAGTCATAACCGAAACGGGCGATTTGTTCGGAGATAAAGCGCATATAATATATGTAAACAGCGAAATAGTAGATGATACGCCGCTCGGCAGATTGATGCATGATTTCAGATGTACAAAAGCGGAGGATATGCAATATTCCGTATTGGCGGAAAGAGTCAGGTATTTTAAAAAGACAGAGGAAGGAGTGACCGATATGTGTAAGGCAATGGAAGAAATGAGAGCTAAGGCTGAAGAAAAAGGCAGAGCTGAAGGCAAGGCCGAAGGCAGAGCTGAAGGCAAGGCGGACTTGCTGGCTGCATTGCGGGCACTGGGAGTAGATAACAAGCTTTTGGAAACGGCAGCCGCGCAGGTTTAAAATTAAAATGGAGCGTACACAATGAAAATAGGAAACAAGGAATTTGACGAAAACCGCACCCACATCATGGGAATACTCAATGTTACCCCCGACTCCTTCTCGGACGGAGGAAAATGGAACAGCATTGACGCGGCATTAAAGCACACGGAACAGATGATAGCGGACGGCGCGGCAATAATAGACATAGGCGGCGAATCCACAAGACCGGGCTACACGATGATTTCCGACGAGGAGGAAATAAGCCGCGTTGTACCCGTTATAGAGGCGGTAAAACGTAGCTTTGACATACCCGTATCGGTCGATACCTATAAAAGCGGTGTTGCCCGCGCGGCGCTTGGCTCAGGCGCAGATCTCTTAAACGACATATGGGGCTTTAAGCATGACAAAGATATAGCCGCTGTCACAAAGGAATATGACGTGCCTGTCTGCCTTATGCACAACCGTGATAATACGGATTACACAGACTATCTTAACGATGTGCTTTCCGACCTCAGAGAAAGCGTTGAAATAGCAAAAAACGCCGGAATTGCGGACGATAAGATAATCCTTGACCCCGGCGTGGGGTTTGCAAAAACACTTGAGCAGAATTTACAGATCACAAACCGCCTTGAGCTTCTGCATACTCTGGGTTATCCCATACTTCTCGGCACCTCCCGCAAGTCCATGATAGGTCTTACCCTTGACCTTCCCCGCGATGAGCGCGTTGAGGGCACCGTCGCAACCTCGGTTATCGGCTGCATGAAGGGCGCGATGTTCGTAAGGGTGCATGACGTAAAGGAAAACTTCCGCGCGGTCAGAATGACCGAGGCGATTATTAACAGTTAACGGAAAAGCTGCCCCATAACGCGCGGAGCAGCTTTTTCATTTTCAATATTCAATTGTAATTGTCTGTGAAGCGTCGTCCCAGCCTATGCCAAAGCCCGCCGCGTCGGCGATATCCCTGATCTTGAAATACGCGCTGCCGTTAATATTATACGAGGTGATAGCAGTCTGCTTGTCGTTAATGAATATAGGCGTGCTGTTTTCAAGAACATTGAGGCTTGCGGCAACATCGCTTGAAAGCTCTCCGCCTATCGGAACATATTCCGCGCCCGGAATGATCTTTATCCCGTCCGTTTCGGTGTCCCATTCAACATTGAACCTTGCCGGAGTATTGCGCAGAAGCATTGCAATATCACGGATCTTGAAATAGTTCGAATCGTTTACATTATAGCCGTTAAGCGTGTAACGCGTGCCGTCTACAAGGACTGTCGCGCCGGAAACATTTGCCGAAATGCTGTTTACCACATCATATGACGAAATAAAATCACTTATTTTCGTTCTGTTCGGATAGCCGTTCTCCAGCAGGTTGTTGCTGAATTTGTCAACATAGGTTATGTGAGAATACGGGCTTACATCGCTCTTGTTGATTCTCGTTGCGATGAGCTTGTTTTCCGAAAGCTCCAGCTTGTAATATGCTATATGCGAGGCATAGCGCGGCACCTCTGAGCCGACAAAAATATATCTGTCATTCTTAATATACACATCAATATTCTCCAGGCACTCGCCGATAATATTTGACGGGACCTGAATATCCGTAATAGCGTTGCTCACCATAGTAAAGCCGCTTCCGATATTTCCGTACGTACCCTTCTTTATAACAAAAGCCTCCGGAATACCGTTTCTGT
>JBJEIV010000037.1:0-4364 GCA_051877395.1 Candidatus Ornithomonoglobus sp. | reverse complement strand
CCATAAAATGTAGAATTTAGTCTGGCAAACGAGAATTTACTTTGTCAATTCACCTAAGTTATTTAAAAATATATTTACAAAACCGTGTTTTTATGATATACTAAAGTTGCCACATAAACTGAATAATTGTTACTCAAAGAAAGAATGATATTGTCAAAAATGCATTCTCTGTTTTGATGTACTTTCTTTGAGTATTTCAGTTTGTGTGGCAGCAATCGGAGCTTGCATTTTATGTGCGTTGCTTCATGCGGCGCACTTTTTAATTTTCAGAAAAAGGAGATATACAACCATGATTATAAAGCTTGAATTATTAAAAAATGAAATTACAGAGCTGATTAACAATAGATTGGACGAGCTTGACATTGATGCCGGAATAATTGCGGACACTACCGCGATTTCCGCACTTTCTGAAATTCAGAAAATTATAAAAAGTGATCTTTCTGACTTTGAAGCTATAGAGCGCATCGTAAAGCTCTTTGAAAGATACAATCTGGACTGTGGAGAACGACATGATTATTAATTCAAAATAAATATGGGGATGGGATATTGAACCCCATTCCCCGATCATTGTTATTCACAAAGCTCCGAATGGCACAGTTGTCTTGCCTTTAATACTGCTCTTTTGCCGAAGCGGCTTTTTATTATGTCTCCCGCGCGGCTCAGGCTCTCCCTTTTGCAGCGGCGCTCCGCCTCGCCGAACAGGTCAAGCTGAACATACTGCTCTCCCTCGCTGAGTCCGCTTACGCTTATACCCAGTCCCCGCACAGGGTTGATCCATCCGTATATCTCGCGGAACAGCTTTACCGCACAGGCGGCAATTTCGGCTGAGGTGTTGGTATAATAGTCCAGCGTGCAGCGATGGGTTATCCAATGCAGCTCATTGTCACGGATAGAAACAGTGATTTCTCGTCCGCGGCAGCCGCGGCTGCGGAGCCGCTCTGCGACACTCTCGGCAATCGTAATCAGCACCGTTTTTACTTCATTCTCATTCACCAGATTTCTTGGGCAGGTTGTGCTGTTTCCGACAGATTTAATTTCCCGCAGCTCGTCATATTCCGCCACACTTGAAATGTCTCGTCCGTTTGCAAAATCGTGCAGCATCAATCCGTTTTTTCCGAGCCATGACTTAACAAGCTCTACATCCGCATTCGCCAGATCGCCTATCGTATAGATCGCACGGTTATTCAGCTTCGCCTTTGTGCGCGGGCCGACATAGAGCAGGTCCTCAACCGGAAGGCTCCAGACCTTCTCCTTAAAATTCTCCCGTGTAATCTCTGTTACGGCATCGGGCTTTTTCATATCCGAACCAAGCTTTGCAAAAATTTTATTAAAGGAAACACCGATTGAAACGGTAATTCCCAGCTCCGCCTTGATACGCTGTCTTATATTTTCCGCAGCCTCCATGCCGTGTCCGGCAAGCATTCCGCGAAGCTCCACCCATGATTCGTCGCAGCCGAACGGCTCAACATAATCGCTGTAGGAGCAGAGGATCTCACGCATGAGCTGTGAAAAACGCGTGTATATATTATGGCGGGCCTTCACAACGATAAGATCCGGACATTTCCCCTTTGCCTGCCACACAACATCACCCGTCTTTACTCCGAAACCGCGTTTTGCCGCATAATTTGCCGTAAGTACAATGCCGTGTCTTTTTTGGGCATCACCTACCACAGCAACAGGCTTATCTGCAATTTCCGGGTTCATTGCGCATTCAACGGACGCGAAAAAGCAGTTTGCATCCACATGTAATATTGTTCTGTCCATTGATAAATCCTCCTTAAATCTCGAACATATGTTCGCTTGATTTATTCAGATTATAGCACATTTGTGTTTATATGTCAATACTTTTTTCACAATTTTCTTTTTTCTGATACATAAAACGGACAATAAACACAAAAAGAGGCTGTTCAATATGATACAGCCACTTAATATTATTGTCTCCAACCCTGCTCACGCTGATATTCTTCTATTATCTCTATATTTTCACGCTCAACCACATTGAATTGCGATTCTGCCGACTCACGATGTGATGTAACAGGCTCATACCAAGTCTTTCCCAAAAAATACTCCTTCAGCTCCGCATCCTGAAAATCATAGCCGTGACGCGCGTATATTTCATAATAAATATACTTGATTTCCTCTCTTGTACGCGCCTCAAGCTCCGACTGACGTATCACATTGCGCGATGAGTTGAACAGATAATCTGAGGTTCTTGTATCCTCTGTCGCCGCCGGCTCCGGCGCCTCGGTTTCCTTTGGCGCTTCTGTCGGCTTTTCCGTTGCCTTCTTCGGAGCAGTTGTTGCCTTTTCAGCAGGAGCTTCCGTGGATATACTCCGTTCGGTAGCCACTACCGGCAATGTTTCAACAGGCGCCGGAGTATCTGTTGGTTCCTCTTCAGAAAAGCTTCCTCCTAGAAGATGAAAAAATATAGAAAAGGTCACTGCAAAAATAACCATCATTGCCAGAACCATAATTACGGCTATGCGCACCGGATGTTTTTTCTTTTTCCTTCGTGAATTTGTTGTCTTATTACCCATATCATTTTCACTCCTCGCAGGTATATTTTGCGCATCCGATTCCTGTACAGGTTCCGCAATTTCATGCTCCTCCCTGACAGGTGGTGTATATACCGGCGGTCTGTCGGGGATTTCCGGCAGAATCGTTCCTGTTCCCTCCGGCTTAGAATCGCTGTCCTGTGTCCTGTGTATATCATACGTCCTTGTAAAATCAACATCCTCGGTTTCCGGTAAATCCTCCGGGATAATCTCAGGCTCCGAAACAGCTTCGACATTACCGCAATATTTACAAACGTTTGAGCCGTATTCCAGCTCCGAACCGCATATGCTGCATTTCATCAGTATCACTCCCCTCATATCGCTAAAATTATAACATAATAATTTTCAGCTTGCAATACTCTTTGTAAATTTTATTATTTATTCAAATTTTACTTTCAAAAAAGACACTGCCCGTTACGGCAATGTCCTTTTAAGCTATTTCATTCATACAATGACATCGTATATGATGTTCCCGATGTGTTTACCTCACATCCGTCAGCAAGCGTAAAGGTAAGCCAATCCTCATCAATCGTACCGTAAAGCGATTTTACAGCCGTTGCGCCGCTTACGGTAAGCGGCTTGATTGAGTATGTGCCGCCCGACACTAAATCCGGAGATGTAAATGTGATTCTGCCGATCGAGCTCTTTGTTCTCGAGAACGCGCAGAGTACGTTGCCCGACGCGTCAACGATTGCATAATCGCCCGCCGCAATCGCACTGCCTGATGTGCTGCTGCCTGGTTTGCCCGAACCGCCTGAGCTGCTGAAGCCGTAAAGCAGATAACGCTGGTCATATGTGCCGCTTATGCCGTCCATACCGCTCAAGGTCATTGTGAGCACATATCCTCCGTTTAAGGTTACGCTGTTGTCGAAGTCAAGTCCGTCCTCTGAAGGTGCGGTTGCGCCGTCAACAATTGCAATGCCGCCGTTAATCGTTATTGTACCGTTCGCGTCAATACCGTCACCGTTTGTATTGCTTATATACAAATATCCGCCGTTGATATGAATCGCGCCGTAGCTGCCGCTCTGGGAGCCTCCCGGTCCCATCTCGCCTGTACCGCCGCCCCAGTTGCCGCCCGGTCCTGCCATGACGGTCATATCATTTGCCGACGTCGGTGAAAGCTCAACTCCCTCCTGATACTCTCCTGCGGCATTCATGCCGTCGTCGTACGCCGTTACGCTCATTGTACCGCTCCACTGATAAATCACGGAGCCTTCAAGTCCCTCATAGCTGCGGTTTATCGTTAAATCAAAATCGTCAACCGATCCGCCCGCCGTTCCGAGCGTCAGCATATAATCCGCGTGAACTCCGTCATCACCCGTAGTCAGATCAAGAGTTCCCCCAGTAATTTTCACTGTCCAGTTTGAATGTATAGCGTCATCGTAGCTGTCTATCACGATATTTCCGCCGCTTATTTTAAGCTCGGTATTAGCCTTTATACCCTTGCAGCTGAAATCCACACCGGAACTGCTTCCCGATACCGATGCCGGAGCGCCAGTATAGGTTCTTATATTAATTGTACCGCCTGAAATATCAACATTTCCTACAGTATAGTTGCTCTCCGTTTCAGTGGTTCCGTTGACAGTAACGGTAAGCGCCTTACCTGCCTGAATACCATCGCAGTATGCGGCAATATCAAGAGTACCGCCGCTCATTATGAAGTTATCATAAACCTTGAAGAAATCACCCGTTATATCATTTGCGCTTGTGCCGCTTTTTACGGTACCGCCTGTTATGTTCACATCACCCATTGAAACAATCGCATCATCGGTTGACTTTAAAACAGTGAGTGTTCCGTCCGAGATATTT
>JBJEIV010000036.1:0-4374 GCA_051877395.1 Candidatus Ornithomonoglobus sp. | reverse complement strand
GTTATATAATGAGGATAATACGCTGAATTCCATTGATGTGGTAAAGGACTTTGAGCTCGGAGGAACAACCGCCGCGGCTCCGGGAGCCAGAATTATGGTATGGGACAGCCTTGACAGCATGAAGCCTATATACAGCTCATATACCGTAACGGCAGCGGATGCTACCGAGATACCAACAGAGCAGACAACCGAAGCGGTTACGGAGCAGGTAACAGAACAGGCAACGGAGCAGACAACCGAAACGGTTACTGAGGAGCCGAACAACACGGAAAATCCAACCGAGACAGCCACAGCAAATCCTGATGACAAGACGGAATACACAGTATCAATCGGTACAATAACAGGCGGCGCAGATGGCGACGTTATGCTCGTTGACCTGAATGCAACGGTACCGCCGACAGACGCTCCGGCACCGACAGATACTCCGGCGCCGACAAAGGATCCAAGCGCTACAGAGGCGCCCGGTACGGTTACTTGGGTAGCGGCAGAGAGCGGTTCGGCATATTACAATGTTGAGGATCCCGATCCGTTTACTGTAGGAAGCTTAACGGTAGATTTACTTAATAATGCTACAACAGCAGGTAACGTGTGGGTATCAGGAAAATTTGTGATAGACGGCGATGTGCTGACAGGTCAGGGCAACCCTAAGGATGCAGACGCTGCAAGTCCGGAGAAGAACAACACTGCGCCGGCAACAGGCACAGCTGCAAAGCTGACGGCTGCAGAGAGCGGTACGGTAGACTTCGCGGCTCTTGTAAATAGCGGCAAGGTAATGTATATATACAGCTTTGATGCGGGAGCAGTAACCGGCGGTACACTGATAACTTCAAACGCGCCTGAGGCGAAGGATGTGTATACATATACATTTAACGTAGAACCGGGCAAGGATTATTATGTCTTTGTAGGCGGTTCAAAGATGGGAATATCAAGCATTAAGTTTGCTCCGGCAGCGGTAAGCCTCGGCGTAGCATCGGTTGAGGCAAGTGATTCAGAGATTCTTGTAAGATCCTTAAAGGCTCAGGCGGGCGACACGATCACTGTTAAGGCTGAGGAAAAGGCATTGCACGATCTTACAATTACAACTGCTCCCGAAGTGACGGTTACAGCGCTTGGCGGCGGATATTACACCTTCACAATGCCTGAGGCGGATACAACGGTTAACGCGGAGTATGTTGAGAATGCAAGCAAGCTTCCGGACGATCAGGCATGGACATCACTGGACGCAGAGCTTATGGCGGCGGCGACAGCTACAACTGACGGTGTAGCGTTTGGTCCGGTAAACGGTCTGAGCGGCTACGGCGGATGGACTAATCAGGCATCAACAGCTACATATACGCATACAAACGGAGTTACATATAACTTCACATCTGCATTCCGCGCAGGATCGGGCAGTGCGACAAAGAGAAGCTTCTACTTCACACCGCAGCAGGCTTGTATTGTAACTGTGGCATATACAGCTCAGGCAGGCAGACCTGTATACATCTATCAGGGAGGCACACTCCTTGCAAGCGGTGAGGAAGGCGCGGTAAACGGTGTTGCGGCTACCATTTCAGCGGATGTTGAGAACCCGGCAGCGGGTGATGTAATCATCTACGGCGGCAGCTCAAACAAGGATATTTACGGTATATTTGCCGATTACTATGACCCGACTGTTGTCACCTACAGAAATCTTTCGGGTAACATAAACTACAGCGGTGCAGCCGACACATCAGTATTGCAGCTTGTGTTTAAGGATACAAACGACGGTACCGAATATAGAGCTGATTTTGGTTCAACTTATTCGGTTGACCTCCGTCAGAACAGAAAATATGATATTTATGTAGAGGAAAACGGTGAAAAGAGCGGCAGTGTAAGCACAACGCTTGACACAAACAGCGTATCAATCGCAAAGCTTGACAAGACCTTTGATATTGACGTTGTTGACATCGCTCCTACAGAGGTAACAGGCGATGTTGTTGTACATGATGTATATAATGACGGCACATCACTGGATCTCAGCGACGTAACGCTTACCTTTACAGCTGATGACGACGCGTCACTTACATATACGACAGGTATTACGGATAATAAGATTGCCGTAACAATGATGCCTAACCACAACTACACGGTAACAGCCTCGGGCAATGACGGCTATGCGCTTTCGGCGCTTTCAGGCTCATATCTTATGGCAGCGGGCGACACTGCGCCGTTTAAGAATATTCTCTTTACGGAAGAAGTCGCAGCGGCGGATTTTAAGACTACTGTAGAGGTTGGCGCGGACAAGGAATTTTCACGAATCAATGACGCGGTAAAGGTGATAAAGGCTATGACCGACAGACCGGCAGGCGAGGAAGGCAGAGTAACGATTCTTGTTGACCCAGGTGTATACACGGAGCAGGTTATTCTTGATAGCAGTTATATCACGGTTAAGGCGGCAAACGAGGATAACAAGCCTGAAATTCAGTGGTACTACGGTATCGGTTATCTTTACTACAGCTCCGCGGGCAACCAGTATTACAGCGAGGACTACGCGGTAGCAAAGACAAAGAAGGGTCCCGTAACACGCTGGGGCGCGGCATGCAGAATTACCGGCAGCTATGTACAGCTTGAAAGCATCACCATAAGACATACATTTAACTGCTTCGTAAGCGAGGCGGAGCTGGCAGATGGTGTAACACCTGCTGAAGCCGGTTGGTACGGCGATGTTTCGGGCAAGCCGGACAGAACCGTTGCAGGCTATGACGCTATGTCAAGAAATGCTGTGGAAAGAGCTGCGGCAATCGCGCTTGACGGTCAGAATGCAGAGCTTTACAATTGTGAGTTCATTTCATCACAGGATACCTTCTATACAAACAATACGGCATATGTCAAGGACTGCTACATAGAGGGCGGCACCGACTATATTTACGGAGGAAACTCGGTAGTATTTGAAGGCTGTACTCTTGCATGGCACGGCTACAGCGATCAGGCGACAGGAGGATACATTACAGCTAACAAGAATGCGGCTGATCCCGTTCCGGGCACGCCGAATCTTGCTGCAAACGGCTACCTCTTAAAGAACTGTACGGTAACTAATTCAAAGTATTATACCGACAACCAGTTTGCCGCAGGCTCATGGGGCAGAAACTGGGGCGGAGTTCAGACTCATGTCGTATTTGACGGAATTACCCTTGACGGTGTAGGCGTACCGGGCGCATGGGTAAAGATGGGCGGAGAGCTCAGCGACTCCATCCTCTATGTAAACGATGTAACGGATAAGGACGGCAATGAGGTTGATGTATCAGGTACAACCTTCAATCCTAACGGTACAATGGCGGCTAACGGTTATACAGTAATGGATCCTACGGATTACTTCGGTACATGGATTCCTACACATTATGAAAGTGAGTCTACGACAGAAGCTGATTGAAGTGAATCATATGAAATTCTGACGGATCTTTTCGCGGAGACGGCAGGGATGCTCAGATTTGTCTGGGAATAAAGGAATAAAAAGAGAGACCGTTCATTATGAGCGGTCTCTTTTGTCGGTAAAAAACGGGCAGTAAACAAAGCCGCCCGTCTGCCATATAAAATTATTTGCCCTGACCGTAATAAGCGTTGGCTCCGTGCTTGCGGAGATAATGCTTGTCAAGGATCGCCTGTGAGATGGGCGGAAGTCCGGGAGTAAGCTGCATGCAGCGGAGCGCCATTTTTGCGCATTCCTCCATAACAACCGCGTTATGTACAGCGTTCTTTGCGTCCGTTCCCCATGCGAACGGACCGTGGTTTGAAACGAGCACGCCCGGAATAGCCGCCGGGTCCTTGTCCTTAAAGGTTTCGATAATAACAAGGCCTGTGTTCTTTTCATAGGCGCTCTCAATCTCCTCCTTTGTCATAAGGCGGGTTGCCGGGATTTCTCCGTAGAAATAGTCGGCATGAGTTGTACCGAACGGCGGAATGCCCTTGCACGCCTGCGCGAATGAGGTTGCCCACGGTGAATGTGTGTGAACGATGCCGCCGCATTCGGGGAATGCCTTGTAAAGCTCAAGATGAGTCGGCGTGTCCGATGACGGATTATAGTCGCCCTCAACCTTGTTTCCGTCAAGGTCGACAACAACCATATCCTCCGGCTTGAGCTTCTCATACTCAACGCCTGACGGCTTGATTACAAAAAGTCCCTTTTCACGGTCGATTGCCGAAACATTGCCCCATGTAAAGGTAACAAGACCGTATTTCGGCAGATCCATATTAGCTTCATAAACCTTCTGCTTTAATTCTTCTAACATAATAATGTTCCTTTCATTGATTTAATTATATCTATTATATAACAAAATCCGCAATTAATCAATATATTAAAAAAATTTTTTGAGTTTCCCCATTTTTTCATTTTTTTAGCACCAACCAAAACCAACATCA
>JBJEIV010000035.1:0-4389 GCA_051877395.1 Candidatus Ornithomonoglobus sp. | reverse complement strand
CGACAAAAAAATAGTCGTCCGCTATGCTAACGGACATACTGCGCGATGTGGAAACGGCTATCCTTCCGCCTGCGGGCACCGTGAATGTCGTGCTGTTTACCTCCGCATACGAGTATTCCTTAACTGTATTGTCCGCATAATATATTATGTAATCATATGTGTATCCACGGATTTTGTCGCCTTGGTTTATCACCGCGTTCTGCTCCGCTGTGCTTATGTTCGTAAAAATCTTGGTTTTTTGCCCCTTAACGCTGTAGGATGTGTCAACCTCCGCCGCCATAAGTGAAATGTCATCCTCCTCGCGCGCATACAGAGCCGCCTCGCTTGCCGTCAGCGTACCGACAGACAGAGCCGCGGAAAGCAACCATGCCAAAATTCGTTTGCTTTTTCTTTTCATTTGAAAATTCCTCCTTTAAAATTTATTATTTTCGGATATAAAAATGCGACTCAGGCATCAAACCGAGCCTACGGCGCAATCCATAACGCTGCCCTGATTCAATGCTGCGACGCATAATATTTCCTTAAACAGTAAAAAAGAAGACAATATCAATCAAAGCGTATACGAGTATGGCAATCTTATACACTTCCCTTTTACTGTTTAATTATACGTCGCAAGCTAATAATACCATATTTTAATTAATTTGTAAATAGAAAAGCGGCAAACTTTCAAAAAAGGTATTGAAATTTTTTTTGAAATAGTATACAATAGTGTGTAGTTATACACAGTTGACTAAGGAGGTTTTACTATGTGTGGTATTGTTGGCTACATAGGATCAAAACAGGCAGCTCCTATTCTGCTTGACGGTCTTGAAAAGCTTGAATACAGAGGATATGACAGCTCAGGTATTGCTGTTATCAATAGAAATGAAATAAATGTACAAAAGGCAAAGGGAAGATTAAAGGTTTTAAGAGAAAAAACAAATAACGGTAAGGACGTCATCGGTACAACGGGTATCGGACACACCCGCTGGGCAACCCACGGCGAGCCGTCAGATGTAAACGCTCACCCCCATCTTTCCAATTCGGGACGCTTTGCGGTGGTTCATAACGGTATTATCGAAAACTATATTGCTTTGAGAAAACGTCTCCAGTCAAAGGGCTTTGAGTTTATTTCAGAAACAGATACGGAGGTAATCGCCCACCTCTTTGAATACTATTACAAGGGCGACATCATGGACGCCATGATCAAGGTTATAAACCGTGTTGAAGGCTCATACGCTCTCGGCGTTCTCTGCTCGGACTATCCCGATCAGTTTGTCGCCGTGCGCAAGGCAAGCCCGCTTATTGTCGGCCTCGGGGAGGGAGAAAACTTCATTGCCTCAGACGTCACCGCAATATTAAAGCATACGCGCGATGTATACTATCTTGAGGACAACGAAATCGTTGTTCTTAAAAAGGATGAGGTTAAGGTATACAATACGGATAAGGAGGAGGTTCCCAAGGACGTCTTCACTGTCGACTGGGATATTTCCGCAGCGGAAAAGGGCGGCTATGAGCACTTCATGATCAAGGAAATTGAGGAGCAGCCAAAGGCGCTTTTGGCAACTATCTCGCCGCGTATTAAGGACGGGAAAATCGTTCTTGATGATGTTTCGCTCACAAGAGAGGATATAAAGAATATCAATAAAATTTTTGTTGTGGCATGCGGAAGCGCGTATCATGTAGGCGTTGTTGCCAAGTATGTAATTGAAAAGATGTGCCGCATTCCGGTTGAAACGATAATCGCTTCGGAATTTCGCTACAGCGACCCTATCGTTACAAGCAGAGACCTTGTTATCGTAATAAGTCAGTCCGGTGAAACAGCGGATACTCTCGAGGCGCTCAAAGTTGCAAAGTCACGCGGCGCGAGAATCCTTTCAATTGTAAATGTTGTAGGCTCCGCAATAGCAAACGCGTCCGATGACGTTATTTACACATGGGCAGGCCCCGAAATTGCCGTTGCAACAACAAAGGCGTATTCAACACAGCTCTCGGTCGTATATCTCCTCGCTATCTATATGGCCGAAAAGCTCGGCGCAATTACTTCGGGACAGTACAAAAAATATATTAAAGATCTGGAAGAGCTGCCAAATCTTGTAGCTGAAACGCTTAAAAATAAGGATGAGATCGCATATCTTGCATCAAAATTCTATAATTGTCATTCAATCTTCTTTATAGGAAGAAATCTTGATTATGCGGTATCGCTTGAAGGCTCTTTAAAACTTAAAGAAATTTCATATATACATTCGGAGGCATATGCGGCAGGCGAGCTGAAGCACGGCACGATCTCACTTATCGAGGACGGAACACTCGTTATTGCGCTTGCGACAGGCGATGATCTGTTTGATAAGACAGTTTCAAATATCAAGGAGGTTACCTCGCGCGGCGCTGTTGTTCTTGGGCTTACAACAACCGAGCACAGCATGACAGGAATCGCTGATTACACCATACAGATTCCCGAAACCGATGATATTTTCCTTCCGTCTCTTTCGGTTATCCCCTTGCAGCTGTTCGGTTACTATGTTGCCGCTCAGAAGGGCTGCGACATCGATAAGCCGAGAAACCTCGCAAAGTCGGTAACTGTTGAGTAATCCAATTGTAACATTATTGTAATATAAATAAGGGGTGCATCATATGTGCCTCTTATATTTTTACTCTTTAATTCCTTATTTTCCTTTTTATGTATAATAATTATATAATTTGCGACATCTTTTTCTGCTATCTATGATATTTTTGTGAAATATTCTTGTAACACTTTTGTAACAAAAGTCTTGACAATGTAACATTTATGGTGTATAATAGCCATGTTACATAACGAGAGGAGTTTTATTATGGAAACAATGGAAAGCTATACACAGCAGCGCTTAAGCAGTCTTAAGCTCAGGAGAGAGCGAAAGCGCAGGCAAAAAATCAGACACAGAATTTGCGCCGTTCTTACGCTTATTGCTGTTTGTGCAGCTTCAGCAGGAACTGTATATACAGCATCAGCTAAGGATATTACAATTACAGAAATAAACGAGTTTGAAGGTACTGCAAGTTCAATGACTGTAAGAACAAGAGCCTCTGAGGTTATTGATGTTCTTAATGAACAGGGCATTGAGGTGACAGATACAGATAAGCTTAATGTGCCGTCAGATTCAAAGCCAACTGAAGACAGCGAAATCGTGCTCAGGCGGGGAAAGGAAATCAAAGTTGTTACATCAAACAATGAGGAAACGGTTGTTGTAACAAGCGCTGATACACAGCAGGCGCTCCGTGAGGCAGGCTACATAACATCAGACATGGATGAAATAACTCTTGACGGCGGTAGCATCGCGGCAAGTGATATTGTTGAAATAAAATCAATAAGCATTACATATGAATCCGAAGAAGAGGAGATTCCGTTTGAAACCACATATCAGGATGATTCCGGCTCATACAAGGGTACGGAAACAGTTGTTGCGGAAGGTGTTAATGGTATAAAGCTTAAAACCTATAAGGTTCTTACATATGATAACGGTGAACAGAAGGAACGCACGCTTGAAAGTGAGACAACTATTTCTGAGCCGGCAAATAAAGTTGTCAAAAGAGGCACAAAGGACAAGCCCGCATCAACCGATACGGCCGCTGCTTCAACAACTGCATCCGCATCAGATACCGGCAGCACCATTGCCGGACATCACTACTCAAAAAAGATCACAATGCAGGGTACCGCATACACAGACTCACCGGCAGAGAACGGCGGCTATAGCTGTACGGCTCTCGGCACTCCGCTCCGCAAGGGCGTTGTTGCTGTTGACCCGAGTGTAATTCCGCTTGGATCAAAGCTCTATATTGTAAGCGCAGACGGTAAATATGTCTACGGTGAAGCGTCAGCGGAGGATACAGGCGGAGCGATAAAGGGCAACAGGATTGACCTCTGCTATCCGTCATATTCCGACTGTAACAATTTCGGCAGACGCGATGTTATTGTTTACGTGCTGAGTGATTAATATTTATGATAAGGAGTCCTCATTTATAAATATGAGGCTTCTTTTTTTACAATATAAACGGCAGATTTTGTTGACTTTCGGCCTCAGTTATGATATGCTTACTATATTTAGTAAGCACACACCAATGGGTTATTGTTATGAGAGAGGGATAGGGGTTGATAAAGACTTGAAAATTGCAGAGGCATACTATCGGCAGGGAGCTATATCTTATAATAAATATGCTTTAGGGAAATCAGAAATAAGAAAGGTTGCTAAATTACTTTATTATAATTAATCCAATTTAGTAATAATGTAAGGAGTTGTATATCAAAACTAAATTGTTGTTTAGCCCCATTTCCCTTGCCTTCCTCTTTGAGGTGCTCCAAGCGGCGGCAAAGCCGCCGCTTGGTCCGTTCGTGATTTCCACGAACGGAAGCGGGAGGTGGGCGCCGACAGGCGC
>JBJEIV010000034.1:0-4420 GCA_051877395.1 Candidatus Ornithomonoglobus sp. | reverse complement strand
ATGAGTTCTGACGAGGTTGAATGGGATTTCTCGGCTACAGACGATGAACAGCTTGAAAAGTATGTAAAAGAGTGTGAGGCGCGTCTTCAGACTATAGACGGAGTCAGTGAGACGTCAACGTCTATTGAGGACACAAAGTCGGAGGTAAGAATTAACATAGACTCCGACAAGGCTGCGCGCTACGGTATGACCTCGCAGCAGGTATCGACCTATGTTAAATATGCCACAGACGGCTCGAAGGCGTCTGAGTATAAAGAAAACGGCTCGGAATACGATATTAACGTGGTATATCCTGATGATTATCTTGAAACTGTAAACGCTTTGAGGCATTTCCAGATGAAGGCTCCGACAGGAGAGTGGATCTCGCTTTCCGATATTGCGACAGTCGTTGTTGACCAGGGCAGCACGACCTTAACAAGAGTTGACCAGAAGCGTACGATTACGCTCAGCGCAAAGCTTTACGGTGTGGATATGCAGACCGTAAACCAGGAGTTTACCAAGGCGATCGCAGATATTCAGAAGCCGGACGGAATAAGTCAGGAAACAGGCGGCGCGCTTGACATCATGATAGAAGCTATGGTTTCTCTCGTGCTGGCGATACTCCTCGGTATACTGCTCATGTACTTTGTAATGGCGGCGCAGTTCGAGAATATGCTCCAACCGCTGATAATCCTTATGACGGTGCCGCTTTCGATTATCGGTGTTGCTCTGTCGCTTCTTGTTTCGGGCAGCGAGCTTTCGGTTGTCGGCTGTATAGGAATACTTATGCTTATAGGTATCATCGTTAATAACGCGATCGTGCTTATTGACTTCATCAATTCTCTTAAACAGGAGGATCCGAACGGCAGCATTATCGAGCATGTTGTTAAGGCAGGAAAGACAAGAATGCGCCCTGTGCTTATGACATCGCTTACATCAATTCTCGGCTATATGCCTATGGCAATATCCACAGCAGAGGGCTCGGAGACGATGAAGCCGCTTGCAATTGTACTCCTCGGCGGTCTTGCCGTAGGTACTCTGCTCACATTGTTTGTAATACCTGTTATCTACACAATGTTTGAAAAGCGTAGAATACACAAGCAGGAAAGAAAGGCGAGAAGAAGGGCAAAGCGTGTTCCAGTTGGTGTTTAATCGCATACAAATTATAATACCATATACATATAAAAAGAGGCTGAAATGTTGGAATTTCAGCCTCTTTTTCCTATGTATCGGAAAATGAACAATTACGGCGCTACGTTCATAACTGCACACTTAATCATTAATCAATCATTGAATTTGAGAGAGTAAAATAGTATACTATAACGTAAATAATAAACGGGAAGGAGATTACGGCAGCAGATATGAACAGGAAATTTGCACTGATTATTACCACGGCATTCGCGGCTGCCTGCGTTACAGGCTGCGGAAAAACAACGGAGAAAACGAACAACGGCAAGCTTGTCACAACACAGCAGGTAATGGCGGACACTTATGATATCAAGCTCAGCTATCAGGGTGTTGTAAAGTCAAAGGAAACAAAGAACTATTCCTTCAGGACCGGAGGCAAGGTAGAGGCGGTCTATGTAACGGAGGGACAGCTTGTACACAAGGGAGATAAAATAGCGCAGCTTGATGCGGCGGATATTGAGAGCAGCGCGGCGCAGAGCGCGAATAATGAAGTTATTGCTGCAAACAATCTTGACAAAACGGAGGCTACATACCTCATGAACATAACGAACGCGCAGATCAATATAAGCACACTTCAGAATAACCTGAGCGCCATAGATTCAAATATAACCGCTTACCGCGAGAGCATAAAGGCGGCGGAGCAGGGAGTGACGGCATTGGAAAAGGCTGTTGCCACAGATGACTCCCAGATCGCGGCGGCGGAGGAAAATATCGCGGCTTATGAATCGAAGCTTGAAAGCACAAGACAGACGGTGGATCTGGCAAAGACGAACCTTGAGCGTATTGAGCAGCTCTATGAGCAGGGCGCGGTCGCAAAATCCGAGCTTGAAAATATGCAGGTGCAGTATGACGACGCGGAGGCGTCCTACAGTCAGGCGCTGGCGCAGCAGTCGACGAACAAAGTCAATCTTGAACAGCTCAAAGCGGGGCATGAGAGCAACCTTGCAAGCCTCCAGAGCAGCAGGGCGCAGGTGCAGGCTATGTACGCCCAGCTCGACACGCTGAAATCGCAGAGAACACAGGCGGCGGCGCAGATTTCGACCTCGCAGAAGGAGCTTGCAAATCTTAAAAACTCCATGAGCTCCGATGTCGGAAGCTCCGAGGCATCTGAAAAAATATCAAAGCTTGCGACTGAGCAGGCGGAGCGCGCGGTGGGATATGCGACCATTACCGCGGACGCGGACGGCTATGTCATGCTCGTAAATATAAAAGAGGGTGAGATAACTGGCGCCGGCACTCCGGTGGTAATTATAAAGTCTACGACAAAAGTTGTATCGATCGGAGTTTCGCTTGATGATTACAGCGCGCTTAATTCTGTAACGGAAATCCGTATAAACGGCGATACAGAGGGACAGATAGACAATATAGACCAGTACCCTAACGAGGGAACACGGACATATACGGTTGATATAGCGTTTGATAATGACGAGATGACAATGGGAGAGATCGCGGATGTGGAGCTTGTGACGGCGCACGCTGACGGCGTATTCATTCCGATTGACAGCGTGATCAATATCGACGGCATAGACTATGTGTACAGAGTGAATTATGACGATACGGTAACTCGTATGCAGGTGGAGCTGGGCGAGGTCAAAAACAATATGGTGCAGGCAAAAAACCTGAAAAGAGAGCGTATTGTAACGTCCGGCATGAAGTCGCTTAACGACAATGATAAGATTATTGACGCAGCTGCTGTAGAAACCGGTGATACGGGAGCGGCAGAGGAAACCGGAAAGGAGGCTGACGGCGTTTTATGACAGGTAAGCTGATTGAGGGCATAATCAAGCGCCGTGTTCTGGTATTCATTCTTCTTGCCGCGGTTGTGATAGGGGGACTGTACTGCTATCAGATCATTCCGAGAACATCATTCCCGAAGGTAGACGTACCTATTGCAACGGTGACGGTTGTATATCCGGGCGCGACTGCGGAGGAGGTTGAAAACGAGATAACAAAAAAGGTTGAGGACGCGTGCCAGAGTATTTCGGGTTATGATGAAAGCTCTTCGCAGTCAATGGCGAACGCGTGCGTTGTAAGTGTCAGCTTTGACAAGAAAATTCCGCAGGAGGAGCTTGATATGGATTTTATCGAGCTGCGCCGCAAAATGCGGGAGCTTCAGGCGGATCTGCCGTCGGGCGTGACAGCGATCAGCGTGAATACGGACACAATGGACACAGCGAGCTTAATTGTTGCGGTTACAGGCAATGATCAGGTGTCAAACGACGTCCTGTCGCAGCGCGCGGAGGATCTGAGTGATAAGCTCAAGCTGATCAAGGGTGTTTCGCAGATCAAAATCAGCGGTAATAACGACAGCGAGGTATCCGTAAAGGTTGATGCGGAAAAGCTGAACCATCTGAATCTGTCACTGTATGAAATATGCACTATTATAGGGGCAAACAATGCTATTCTCCCGATCGGCGATATGACGGTTGACGGCAGCGAAATTTCGGTTGACACCTCAGGAAGATATGAAAGCATTGATGAAATAGGAAATATAATACTGACCGCGACTGATGACGGAACACTGCTGCGTCTGAAGGATATAGCGGAAATAGAGATAAAGGAGCCGGACGATGTTTCATATTATCTTTTTAATGACCGGAAAAGTATTCTTGTATCGCTGTATTTCCAGGACGACTTAAATGTTGTTTCAAAAGCAGACGAGGTAAAGGCGGTTATAAGCAAATTCGAGGAAAATCTGTCGGACAATATCACAATAAACGAGGTATACTTCCAGTCTGATGACGTTAAGGCGGACATTAATAACTTTATTGTAAGTCTTATAGAAGCGATCATCATAGTTATGCTTGTAATTATGATAGGAATGAACCGCCGTAACGCATCCATTGTCGCAATAGCCATTCCCGTAATAATTTTCGCGACATTTATTATGATGAAGGTGGTGGGTGTGCAAATTCACTTCGTTTCGCTCGCCGCGCTTATTATGGTGCTAGGAATGCTTGTGGATAACTCCATTGTCGTGAGCGACTCTATCCAGAACTGCCTTGATGAGGGAATGGAACAGATGGAGGCGTGCAGAAAGGGCGTGTCAAAGGTAGTGCTTTCCGTATTCCTTTCCATGCTTACAACAGTAATAGTTTTCGCGTCAATGTTCACTCTGACGGGTACATATAAGCAGCTTGCCTCGTCGATCCCGACAATAGCGGTAATAAGCATGATAATCTCATTTATAGTATCGCTGTTTATAACGCCGGTGTTCAGCTATCTGTTCCTGAAGCCTGCGAGCGAGCGGAAC
>JBJEIV010000033.1:0-4462 GCA_051877395.1 Candidatus Ornithomonoglobus sp. | reverse complement strand
GTCATCAAGCGGTGGCGGCGGTGGCGGCGGCGGTGGTTCGTCGTCGTCAAGCTCATCCTCACCGGGTGTAAGCGGCGGCAGTATAGCAACATCAACGAATACAACCGTTTCAGCTGCGGCAACGGCTGCTCCGGAGGCAACAAAGAGACCTGAGGGTGTTGAAGCCTTCACAGATCTTACATTGACAGAATGGGCAAGAGAAGCCGTTATGTATCTCTATGAGAAGGACATTGTAGACGGTTACGGTGACGGCACATTCGGCGTAAACGATAATGTGACCCGCGAGCAGTTCGTAAAAATTCTTCTTACAGCATATGGACTCCCGATTTACAGGCATGAGACAACAAGCTTTACAGATGTAGAGGAAGGCACATGGTATGAGCATTATGTTGAGACTGCTGTAAGAATGGGTCTTGTAAAGGGTATAAGCGATACAGAGTTTGGCATCGGACAGCCGATTTCAAGACAGGATATGGCTGTTATGTGCATGAGAATGATAGATTTGCTTGACAGTGATATTGAAATTCCTGACGAAGAAGAGCTTACGGATGATTTTGCGCCTGTGATTGAGGACGGAACTGTTGAAGTATCCGAGGACGCAATAGAGCCGGATGAGGAGGATGCCAATGAAGCTGCCGAAGCAGCAGAGGCAGAGGCTGTTTCAGAGGATACCGAATCAGAAGCAGCAGAGGAAACTGAGGAAGTAAAGGAGCTTGAGGAGGCTTTACAGAAGCAGCTTGAAATTGAGAATGCAATAGCAAATCTTGGCTTCAAGGATAAGGACAGCATTACTGACTACGCATTGGCAGCGGTTGCGAGAATGGCGGCAGCAGGCTATGTAACGGGTGATGATCTTGGGAACTTTAACCCTGTAAAGATTTCAACAAGAGCAGAAACAGCAGCAATGATTTACAGAATGATTAAATAAGCGGAGGTTCAACCCATGAGCAATTATCTTAATGTATGTGATTACGGCGTTATAGGCGACGGAAAAACAAATAACACTGAGACAATAAAAAAGGTTATAGACATAGCAGAGCAGCAGGGCGGGGGAACAATATATTTCCCCGCCGGCGAGTACCTCACAGGCACAATCGAGCTCAAGGACGATATGACCTTATACCTTGACAGCGGCGCTGTTATTTTAGGCAGCGCGGATCCGGCAGATTATCCGATGATAACGACGGATATTCTTCCGGGCTATAACCGCGGCGGCCATTCGGGACTTATAAAGGCATTCAAGAGAAAGAATGTTTCAATAAAGGGACGCGGTGTTGTAGACGGTCAGGGTCAGAACTGGTGGCCTAATCCTAAGAATGAACACAGACCGCGCGCTATTCAGCCGATTCTCTGTGATAATGTTCTTATACAGGGCATCACAATAAGAAACTCGGCAATGTGGACAGTGCATCCGATGTGCTGTACAAATGTAACAATTGACGGAATCTCAATCAAGAATCCGTGGAATTCACCGAATACTGACGGTATAAACCCTGAGAGCTGCTCAAACGTACATATCTCAAACTGTACAATTGATGTCGGCGACGACTGTCTTACACTGAAATCCGGTACGGAGGACGATCTGTTCCAGAAGCAGTATCCGTGCGAGAACATTGTTGTAACCAACTGCACAATGCTCAACGGTCACGGCGGCGTGGTTCTCGGCAGCGAGATGTCGGGCGGCGTTAAGAATGTTACAATTTCAAACTGCGTATTCAACGGTACAGACAGAGGTATAAGAATCAAGACAAGACGTAAGCGCGGCGGCGCGGTTGAGGACGTAATCATAAGCAACATCATTATGCAGAACGTGCTTTCACCGTTCGTAATCAACGGCTACTATCAGTGCGGCGGCGCAAGCCCTGATGATATGTCGCTGTTCAGTCTTGATAAGCTTCCGGTTGCAGACAACACACCTGTAATCAGAAACATAAATATCTCAAATATTCGGGCGACAAAGGTAACGGCCTCGGCTGCGTATATTTACGGTATTCCTGAGATGCCTGTTGAGGGCATTACTCTCAGCAACTTCTCGGTTGAGATGACAGAAACAGAGCAGGAGCTTAAAGATAAGCCGATTATGGCATTCCATGTTAAAAAGACCAGAGGCGAGGGAATCTTCTGTACCAACATAAAGAATTCAACCTTCCGAGACATTTCGGTTAAGGTTATAAACGGACCCGGCATTGAATTTGAAAATGCTGAGGACATAAGAGTTTACGGCGTGCATGCCGAGGGAACAGACGAGCCGATAAGAGTCAAAGACGGCGCGGATGTTAAAATAGTAGAATAATACTACAAAAAATAAGGGGAGGGCAGCTCTGCCCTCCCTGTTTTAAATAAAGAGGAGGCAATAATATGGATTTAAAAGGGAAATGGGTATCGGATTTAGGCAACGGACGCTTTAAGAATCCAGTGCTTTACGCGGATTATTCTGATCCGGATGTGATAAGAGTAGGCAGTGATTTTTATATGACGGCATCGTCATTTACATATGTTCCGGGTCTGCCGATACTTCACTCAAAGGATCTTATAAACTGGGAAATTATTAATTATGCCGTTCGTGAGCTTCAGCCGCTATATAACAAGCCGCAGCACGGCTGCGGCGTATGGGCGCCGGCGATAAGATACCATGACGGCAAGTTTTATATATATTACGGCGATCCCGACCTCGGCATAATGATGACCTGCACCGATGATATTTACGGTGAGTGGTCTCCGCTTGTATGTGTTAAGGAGGGAGTTGGTCTTATAGACACCTGCCCGCTCTGGGATGAGGACGGAAAAGCGTATATTGTTCACGGCTATGCAAACAGCCGCTGCGGCATAAAGTCAAAGCTTGCCGTATGCGAAATGACGCCGGACGGTACAAAGGTTATAAGCGAGGACACTATTATATTTGACGGAACGATAAGTCATCCGACGCTTGAGGGACCTAAGTTCTATAAGAGAAACGGCTGGTATTATGTAATGGCTCCGGCGGGAGGCGTTCCCACAGGCTGGGAGGTTGTTCTCCGTTCAAGGAATGTCTACGGTCCATATGAGGACAGAATAGTGCTGCGTCAGGGCAAGACGGATATAAACGGACCGCATCAGGGCGGCTGGGTAGAGCTTGAAAGCGGCGAAAACTGGTTCATGCACTTCCAGGACCTTGAGGTGTGCGGAAGAATTATCCATCTCCAGCCGGTGACATGGATCAACGACTGGCCGGCAATGGGTGAGAATATAGACAGCGGCTTATGCGGCCAGCCTGTTATGGAATGTAAAAAACCGGATGTGGGCGCCGAATATCCTATATGTGTTCCGGCAACCTCGGATGATTTTTCATCAGACAAGCTGGGCTTGCAGTGGCAGTGGCAGGCGAACAACAAGCCGGAGTGGTATTCACTTACAGAAAATCCGGGCCATCTCAGACTTTACAGCGAGAAGATTGAAAAGTCTGAGGACGCATATATGTGGAATCTTCCTAATGTACTCACACAGCTCTGGCAGGCTCCTTCAATGGTGACAACCGTTAAGGTAGATATGCCCAAAGGTACCGGAAAGAACAAGGCGGCTCTCGGAGTAGTCGGACTTAAATACGGTTATATCGCGCTTGTTGACGACGGCACGATTGAATTTACAACAGGCGTAACCAAAAATTCAGGCAAAGCGGCGGACGAGGAGCTTATAACGGATAAGATTGTTTCGGTAACGAGCGTATATCTCAGAACAGAGGTTATCGCAAGGCGCAACGGTCTTACCGCAAGAGTAAGATGCTCCTACAGTCTTGACGGCAGCACATTTGTTCCGATGGGCGAGTTTGACGCTATGCAGGGCAAATGGGTAGGCGCAAAGCACGCTATATTCTGTGCAGGTGAGGAGGGCGCTTATGCGGACTTCTCAGATTTTGTAATTGAATGATGAAAAAAGCTACAGTGATTATGACAGCAGCAATTATAACAGCCGCCCAAACGGGCGGCTTTGCCGCAGATATACCCCAAAACCGGGTATGGACCTCAAACGATACCGCGCTTATGAGCGCGGCGGCGGTGCCGGATAAGGAAGCTTTTTCATCCTCCGGCATAGACGGATACGGCGAATGGACAAGGGCGGATGCGCCGGCGGAATATATTCATACCGACGGAAAGAAGTATTCCTTTGAAGCAGCGTTTCGCGCAGGCTCCGGCAGCAAAACGAAGCGCAGCTTTTACTTTGCGCCTGAGGGTTCGTGTATAGTAACGGTTGTGTATTCCGCATCGGCAGGACGACCGGTATATATCTATCAGGGCGACACACTGCTTGCGAGCGGCGAGGAGGGTATAGAGAACGGTATCGCGCCATCAATTTCGGCGGATATTGAGGACCCGTCAGCGGGAGCTGTGTATGTGTACGGCGGAAGCTCAAACAAGGATATTTATGCGATATTTGCGGATTACTATGATCCGTCGGTTATCGTAGCATATACGGTTTCGGGAAGCAT
>JBJEIV010000032.1:0-4521 GCA_051877395.1 Candidatus Ornithomonoglobus sp. | reverse complement strand
AGTTAATTTTGGGAGATAGGCTCCCTTATCAACCTAAATATATTATACAAGGAGACAAACAAATATGAAAAGATTTATCAGCTGTATATTGACAGCCGCCATGCTTTGCACCGGCGCTGATTTCGTTTGGGCGGCGGAGCCGGAGCAGAATGCAGGAGTAAACCTGCTTCAGGACTCCGGCTTTGAAAGCGGCGCGCTCAACACGGAAAATCAGTGGAAGTTCACCGGCGGAGAAAACCCGTGGTATTCCTGCGGAACCGTGTCAATTAATAACGATACGGTCTTTGAGGGTGATAATTCGGTTTATCTGTACGGCGGCGCGATCGGTCAGAGAGTATCGCTTGAAGCGGGAAAGAAATATAAATTCAGTGTTCAGATGTACCCCACCGTGTTTTACGCGGGCGGAATAACTATGGGCTTTTACGACGGCACACAGACATGGCCGATGTCAAACGCGGTAAAGGTTACGGACGTAAAGCTTGACTGGACAAATTCATGGGCGGAATACAGCGTTATTTTCGAATGCGACGCGACAAAGGAATACGTTGCCGGACTTTATGTGGACGGCGGCGCGTGTGAGACATGGGTAGACAGCGCGTCCGTTGAGGAAACGCAGGAGGAGGAAGTAATAAACACTCCCGCAATTTCTGTTGATTATACTTCCGAAAACGGAGAATACAACAAGGATAAGCTGCTTAACGTTTCACGCGGCGGATATTTTGTGAACAGAAACAAATACTGGATGCCGTCATATTACGACAAGTACGAACAGGACGGCATAAACATGGTAAGAATGGACTGGCTTACGTCCGATGAATATTACCATGTTGTTTCAAGAGATGAAAACGGCAATTTACAGTATGATTTTACGGAGCTTGACGAGATCATTATGCCGCTGCTTGAACGCGGGATTACACCGTATATGTGTATGGTAGGCACTCCCGAAGCGATAGGCGGAGTGATTGAGCCGCCGTGGGGCTTTGTGGGACGAGCAAAGAGCGGTATTTCAAATCTTGACGACTATGCCGCTGTAATTAAAGCGTATGTTCAGCATTATAAGGACCTGGGCTATACAGGCTGGTACTGGGAATCGCACAATGAGCCGGAGGGCGGCGAATGGGGCAACGCGTATCAGGTTGCGGAGCAGTACGGAGTATTCGCAAAGGCTGTTAAAGAGATTGACCCGACAGCAAAGGTCGGAGGAATAGGCTTCAGAAACGGCGATGTGAACAAGGATGCCGGCTGGAAAACCACATTTTTCAGCTACTTGCAGAGCAATTCCGACGTGCCGCTTGACTACATATCCATTCACGAATACAATGAGATCACAACCTTTTCATCGGGTGACGCGTATCAGACCATGGCGGCTGAATACGGCAGGGAGAATATTCCTATAATCTATTCGGAATATAATTACGACTGGACGGTAAACTCGCCCGGCAGCAATAAGGACACAAATTTCAACGCTGCATATATTTCAAAAAGACTGTTCTCGGCGCTGGGCCAGGATAACGTGGACTATGTGTTCTACTTCACTCCGTCAGACGCTCAGAACCCGACAGTTCTGCTTAACGGCGACTCTGGACTTTACACAATAAACGGACACAGAAAAGCGGCGTCAAACGTGTTCAATATGCTCAATGATATGGAATCGGAAATGCTCTCGTCAGAGGAAGATATCAAGACGAACAAAACAAATCCTCTGACAGGCTTTGCGACAAAGAACAGCGAAACGCAGCGCGTGACTATGTTTGCGTTTAACTATACAGACAGTGAGCAGAATTTTGAATTTAACGTTGACAACCTGCCGTACAGTAATAAGAACGTAAAGGCAACTGTGAGAGAAATAAGTGAAAACAGCGGCAACTATGCAGCAGATTACTTCAATGACCTCGGCGGCTACAGCGTAACTCCGCATGAGCTTCCCACAGAAAAGGTGACTGTTACGGAGGGAATGACAAAGTACGAGAAAACGATCACAATGCCCGCATACAGCGTAATTGAGATTATTTTAGAGCCTACGGATGAGGCTGTGAAGGAGGAATACACCAAGGAGCAGCCGAAGCCGGAAATAAACCTCGCATTTAAAAAGACAGTTACGGCAAGCTCAGAGGACGCAGAGGGCAAAAACACAAGGGTAGGCGTTATCAGCGACACGCAAACGCAGAAGCAATACTGGTATCCGTCATATCTTACGGACGGTCAGAGACTTGCGCTCGATATGGTGAATGATGGAACGACGGCAGTAATGGGTTACAGAAGCGAGAGCTTTGACTCGGCGGATAATGAAGTGACACTTACGGTTGACCTCGGCGCTTATGAACAGATAGACGAGGTAGTACTAAGTCCGATGAACGATGTTGAGAACGATGGAACAGGATTCCCTGTTGACTTCAAAATCCAAGTATCGGAGGACAGCTTGGCGTGGACTGACGTTGTAACTGAAACAGGCTACACTCTTGATAAAACCGAAGCAAAGAGCTTCGAGTTTGACAAGAAAGACGTGAGATACGTCCGTCTTGATGTGACAAAGCTATCGGAAACCAATGACGGCGATTACAGGCTTATGCTGACAGAGCTTGAGGTGAATGAGGCTCAGGACGAGGCAGGCTCCGATCCGTCGGATCATATTTATGATCCGGACGCGGCCGACAGCATTACTGTAAAGGCGGATATCGACAGCGATACGACAACGGTTGACACATCATCTCTTAAAAAGGGCGGAAATATCACATATTATCTTGTGACAACCGCAAAGGACGGCAGGCTTGTAAATCAATCAACAGCAAGAGTTTCAGATTCCGTAAAGGTTTATTCAAAGGACGCGGAGGATATTGAAATTGCGCCTGTATATGAATATAAAACAACAACTGCCGCAGGCGCAAGCGGCGGAGCAAAGCTTGACGGCAGCTTCACAGACGGACTTTACAACATAACCGTCACAAATGCAGGAACAAACCATATTGATTTGTATATAAACGGTTATATGGCTGCAAACAACATAGACCAGAGCGGCGAGGGACGTTCTGTTTCTGCAGGCTCTACGTATACTGCGCCTGATGTCAAGATTGAGGGCGGCACAATTACTCTTTCAACAACAGATGTGGCAAGCGATTTGTCATATGTTAAGGTAAGCAAGTCACCCACAATTGTTGACAGAAAAAAGAAAATTTTCATAACAGGCGACTCGCTTGTTGCAGATTACTATGGCGGCAATGAGAACAATTATCTCGGCACTACCCAGACAGGCTGGGGACAGGCGCTCGGCTGCTTTATAAACACGGATGAATATGATATTATAAACCTTTCCAACGCAGGAAAGTGGGCAAAGCAGCTCAACGAAACAGCCGTTCCGGGAATTGTATACAATGGTCAGGCGGGAGATATATTCCTGTTTGAGTCAGGCGTAAATGATATGTGGAACCCGAACGGAGATGATACGGCTAAAAACACAGCCGATATGACAGCCGCTGTCACAGACGCGGCGCAGAAAGCAAAGGCGAAAGGGCTTGATGTTGTACTCATAAATCCCAATGCCTTGCCCGATACCTGCAAGGAGGAAATATGCCTTGGTCAGGTAATGCTTGATGTGGCAGAAAGCGAGAACGTAAAGTCAATTGACCTTTCAAAAATAAGCTGCGGTTTCCTTACGAATGTGTACAACGCAGATGTAACAGCGATAAAGAGAAGCTTCGGTATTAATAAGGACACCACACATTCATCATATCTCGGCGCAATGAAGTACGCTTCAATTGTGGCAGGCGAGCTGTATAAGCTCGGATATACGGACGCGGTAAATACTGATTATGAATACACGAAAACAGACGCGGACGGAAACAAAATTATGTGCAAGGCTATTATTGAGAACCCTTCATTATCGGGCGCGTCCGTTACGGGTATTCCCTCGTCCGTTGATAAGACTGGTACCGCGTCAAGATATCCCATCACGCTTAAAGTATTTGACACGGCGGGAAATATTATTGACGCAGAGAACATGAAAGTACAATGGACGGTGACGGGCGTGGACACTGAAAATGTGACCGTTTCAAACGAAAACAGCGTATCGCTTAACATATCGGCTGGCGCGGCGGCAGGCTCGTACAGAGTGTCGGCGGAAATAGCCTATAATAACGAAACGATTACACGCTCGGCAGATTTTGTTCTCGCTTCAAAAAATGATATGCTCCTTGACAGCGGTTTTGAAATAGGTGAAATTGCCGCGGCAGACTGGCATTTCAGCGTTGCAAGCGGTTGGTGCGGTGTAGATACCGTTTCCGTTTCAACCGAGAAGTACCATAACGGCAGCAAGAGCTTATATATGAACGGCGGCGGTCTTGGACAGAGAATAACGCTTACGGCGGGTACAGAGTATGAGCTTACTGTAAGCGCGTATTCAGATGTATCGGGCGTTACGGGCAGCGCGGCAGGTTTCTATGACGGTACGCAAGTATGGCCTATGACGGCTGCCGGCGCGGTAAAATTAGAGGACATAGAATTTACCTCGTCAGAGACGGGAAAGTG